>JAJRTI010000088.1 GCA_024278415.1 Planctomycetota bacterium
AGCCCCGCAAGGGGCGACAGTACCGTGCGAACGTGGCATACTGTCGCCTCTACGAGGCTTTGGCGCCGTTGCCTGTTGCTTACCCAAGGCTCACGCCTTGGGCTATTCACTGTCGCCCCGTTGGGGCTTCCGAAGGCCATCTAACGTTTAAGTTCGCGCCATTGGGGACAAGCCCGTGCTGGCGCGCGGCCAAAGGAGACCGAAACAAGTTTCAGGGGCGAAAACGCGAATTTGTTTCACCCTTGCGGGTGTAAGTGCCTCATCCCTCATCCCTCATCCCTCATCCCTCATCTCTCATCTCTCATCTCTCATCTCTCATCTCTCATCTCTCATCTCTCATCTCTCATCTCTCATCTCTCATCTCTCATCTCTCATCTCTCATCTCTCATCTCTCATCCCGCCACGGCCCTCCTTACAAAGAATTCAGAAAGTCTTCAGTAGGAGCGCCGCGGGCCCGCTCGTATAATGGGACCTTAGAAGGAGTGATGCACCGTGCGCATTCTCGTAGTCGAAGACGAAGCCAAGGTCGCCCGCGCGCTCAAGCAAGGCTTGGAGCGTGAGCAATACGACGTGTCGCTCGCGGCCACCGGCGAGGAAGGCTTCTTCCTGCTCAATGCAGAGACCTTCGATCTCGTCGTCCTCGACCTCATGCTGCCCGGGCGGGGTGGGCTGGACATCTTGCGGACCCTCCGCGAGCGCGGAGTGGAGACGCCGGTGCTCGTCCTCACCGCGCGGGACGCGGTCGAAGACCGCGTCGTGGGGCTGGACGCCGGCGCGGACGACTACCTGGTGAAGCCGTTCGCGTTCCCGGAGCTGCTGGCCCGCATCCGCGCGCTGTTGCGAAGGGGCCGGCCCGACCAGGTGCTGCGGCTCAAAGCCGCGGACCTGGAGATGGACCTGGTCACGCGCAGAGTCGCGCGTGCAGGACAGGCCATCGACCTGACCGCGCGGGAGTTCGAGTTGCTCGAATACCTCATGCGCCGGCAGGGGCACGTGGTTTCGCGAGAGATGCTGGCGCAGGATGTCTGGCGTGAGACGCGCCGTGCGACGCCGCTGGACAACGTGATCGACGTGCACATCTCGCGCCTGCGCCGCAAGGTCGACGCCGGCCACGAGGCCAAGCTCATCCACACCGTGCGCGGGCTGGGTTTCGTGCTTCAGGAGGGCGAGCCATGACGTGGCGTCCCCTCAGCGTTCGGGCGCGGCTCACCGCGGGGTTCGCCGCCGCGTTGGCCGCCATCGTGCTCGTGTTCGCCGCAGGCGTATACGGCTTTGTGCGGCGCAGCCTCTTGGGCCAGTTGGACCGCGAACTCGCTCAGCAGGCCGCGGCGCTGGAGCGAACGATCCAGCGCGAACCCGACGAAATCGACGAACTGGATGAGGCGGAAGAGCATCGAGTGGCCGACGCGTTCAGGGTCGAGCGTGAGGGCAAGGTGGTCTACCGCTCACGGCGCTGGCGGCGCGCGCAATTAGGCGCAGCGCTGGAGCCGGCGCCGCGGCGTTCCTCCTGGTCGTGGCGCGATTCCGATGGCCGGCGCTGGCGTCTCGCTCAAAAGACCTTCCGCGCAGCCGGCGCGCCGCTCGCGCTCGCCGTCGCGGGCGACGAACGGGCCGTCAGGCAGAGCCTGGACACGCTACTGGGCGTTCTCGCCATCGCGTTCCCCTTGGCGCTCGCCTTGGCGATCGTCGGCGGATACGTCATGGCGGGGCGGGCGCTACGTCCGGTCGGAGCCATGGCGGCCAAAGCGCGAGACATCACCGCAGAGCGCCTGTCCGAGCGCCTGCCCGTGGAGAATCCACACGACGAGTTCGGCCAGCTTGCGACAGTGTTCAACGAGACACTGGCGCGGCTGGAGAACTCGTTTGACGAGTTGCGCCGCTTCACGTCCGACGCGTCCCACGAGCTGCGCACGCCCTTGACTGCGATTCGCAGCGTCGGCGAGGTGGGGCTCGACACCATTCGGGAGCCGGCGGCTCGCGAAGTTGTGGGCAGCATGCTCGAAGAGGTCGACCGCCTGGCGCGGCTCACGGACAGCCTGCTCGTGCTCTCCCGCGCAGACGCCGGCCGGGCGTCGCTGCGCCGCGAAGTGGTGGACCTGGCCGGCCTGGCGCGCGAGGCGGCCGAATGCCTGCGCGTGCTGGCCGAGGAGAAGGATCAGATCCTCTCGATTGAAACCGATGCGCGGCTCGACGTGCGCGGCGACGGCGCCACGCTCCGCATGGCGGTCATGAACTTGGTGGACAACGCCATCAGATACACGCCTCGCGGCGGCGAGATCCAAGTCAAAGCAGCGCCGACAAACGGCGAGGCGCGCGTCGAAGTGCGCGACACTGGCCCCGGCATCCCGGCTGACCAGCAATCGCGCGTGTTCGGTCGCTTCTACCGCGTGGACAAGGCGCGCTCCCGCGGCCTGGGCGGCGCGGGGCTGGGGCTCGCCATCGCCCGGTGGGCCATCGAAGCGAATGCGGGCCGCATCGAACTCGAATCCCGGCAAGGAAACGGTTGCGTCTTTCGGATCGTCTTGCCTTTCGCCCAGGAGCATCGCCCATGACCATGCAACGCTTCGCTCGCGGCTGCGGAGAGCGCTCGCCGCCGGTCCCTGCGCGGGCCTCTGTGTTCGGCAGCCGTAGTTTCCATTTCATGAGGAGAACTCAGGATGTTTAGCCAACGATTTGTCGGTCTGACCGCGTTGGTCTGTGCGGCAGCGTTTGTTCCGTTCCTTATAGCGAACGCCGACGAGGACGAGAGCATCGCATTCTCGAAGCTGCCCGCGGCCGTGCAGAAAGCGGCGCGGGAGGCCTTCCCCGGCGCCAAGATTGGCAAGTGTGAGAAAGAGCGCGAGCACGGCCGCGTGCAGTACGAGGTCAAGCTCACCGTGGGCGGCCGCGAGGTCGAAGTCGAGATGGACGCCCACGGCAACGTGCTCGAGCAGGAAGAACAACTGTCCGTCGCACAAATGCCCTATGGCATCGTGAGCCGCATCAAGGGCCTCGTGCCTGGCGGCCAGATCAAAGAGGCCTGTAAGAAAGTGAAGGGCGGCCAAGCCCTTTACGAAGTCGACGTCGCGACACGCCAGGCGAAACTCGAACTGACTTTCGACCATTCCGGCAAGCTGCTGCGCATCAAGCCGGAAGACGACGACGGCGAGCACGAGGAGTCTAGCGGACACCACGGCCGCGGCGAACGTCGCGGCCACGACGACGATGACGACTGACGGCCGGCCGTCGCCGCCCGCTCGTCGCTTCCTTTTCGGCCGTTTGCCGGAGAAGGCAATGATGCCACACCTCGCGAGGTGTGGCATCATTGCGGGTTGCCGAGAATCTCCAGAGGCGGCCTCGCCGCGTACGAAAGTTCGAGGCGCTGGGTGCTTACACCCACAAGGGCGAAACGAATCAGTGTTTTGGCGTTTGGAACTTATTTGCGGCTCGCCCAGGCCTCCGCACGGCATGGCCCTGCGGGGCCACGATTGGGAGCCAGACAGGGCCGACCCGTATCTGTCTTCCCCTTCCCCTTGCCTTTCCGCTCGGCATGCCGAACGGAAAGGCAAGGGGAAGGGGAAGAGGCTTGAGGGCCTTTATCTGGCCTCCAATCGTCGCTCCGCAGGGGCATGCCCCTGCGGAGGCGTCCCTTGAGGCTGCGAGAAAGCCTAGGTCGTCCTACCCACTCACAACAGGAGTTATCGGATGAATCGCCCCATGATTCGTTGCATTTGCCTTGCCAGTATCTCCGCGCTACTCTGGACCAGTTGCTGGGTCTCGGCTGCGGCCGCGGACACCGCCAGTGGGACACAGAAGACCTGGAGCTTTGACGATGTCGCCGTGGGGAAGCTGCCGGCGGGATGGAAGGTCGAGGCGACAAGCCCACGCGGGCCGCTGGCCACGTGGCAAGTGGTCAAAGACAAGACCGCGCCCTCAGGCGCACGCGTGCTGGCCCTCACCTCACCGAATCACCGGTCCGGCCGCACGTTCAACATCTGTTGGACCAATGCCGTGTCCTTCCGCAATGGCGAGATCGCGGTGCGCCTGAAGGCCGTGAAGGGCCGCGGAGACCAGGGCGGCGGAATCATGTGGCGAGTGCTCAACAGGAACAACTACTACGTGGTTCGCTACAACCCTCTTGAGGACAATTACCGGCTTTACTCTGTCAGGAACGGCCATCGCCGGATGATCGCGACCGCCACTGCCGCGTTGCCCGCAGGCGAGTGGATCGCTTTGCGGATCGTGCAGCACGGCGCGCAGATCCAGTGCTACCTCAACGGCGATAAACTGATCGAGGCCGCCGATTCCACGTTGGCCCGCGCGGGCGGCGTCGGCCTGTGGACCAAAGCGGACGCGGCCACCTCGTTCGACGGTTTTGTCGTGCGCGCGGCGACGCCGCCAAAGTGATGACCTCACGAGACCAAGGCGCCATCGCCTCTAATCCACAAGGCGGGCTTCGCTCGCAACCCAAGGCTTCTGGCTGTCATGGATCAGAGGCAAGGCGTGGCGCGTGGAGGGCAGGTTCGCTGTTCCGTATTGCGTATTGCGTATTGCGTATTGCGTATTCGGATCGCGATCCGAGATACGGAATACCCTGCCAAGAGTGCACGCACACCGCGCAACTTCTTGTTTTTCGTCGCAGGTACGAATGCTTAAGGCACTAATCTGCAACAAAAGGAGCAATCACCCATGAAATGGATCACACGATCGCACGTGCACGTGGACCGCGTGGCATGCCCCTGGCTCATCACGCGTTTTGTGGACTCGGACGCGGAGTTTATCTTCGTGCCTAAGAGCCAGGTCAAGGATGTGGCCGAACGCGAAGGGGCCATCGCCTTCGATGCGCCCGACGTGGAACTGGGCCACCGCGACGGGAAGTGTTCGTTTGAGACGATTATCGAACAGTACGGCCTGACCGAGCCCGGGCTGCTGCGCATGGCCAAGATCATCCATGCCGCGGACACCCAAGACCGCGACAGCGACCCGCTCGCGGCCGGCTTCGAGGCCATCGCGGTCGGCTACAGCATCCGCTACCCGAACGACAAGGAAAACCTGGAGCATCAGTTCGAGATGTACGACGCGCTGTATGCGTGGTGCCGCCTCGACGTGGCCGGGTCTGGCAAATAGCCGCACCCGCGGCGCCCTTGGAAAGGAACCGATCATGAGCAAGATACGTTTTGCCCTCCCCGCCGCGCTGGCTGCCGCGGCCTGCATCTGTGTGGGTTGCCGCCGGCCGAACGGGCAGGAGGCCAAGGAGGTCGTCGTTTACGTGAGCGAGGATCAGGTCTTTTCTGAGCCGATCCTCAAAGACTTCGAGCGGGCGACCGGCATCCGCGTGCGAGCGGTGTACGACACCGAAGAAGCGAAAAGCACGGGCGCAATGAACCGGCTCATCGCGGAAAAGAATAATCCGCAGGCCGACGTGTACTGGGCCAACGAGCCGATTCGCGCCGAAGTGCTCAAACAGCGCGGCATCAGCGCCGCCTATGTCTCGCCCAATGCCGCGGGCATCCCCGCCGTCTTCAAAGATCCCGATGGCTACTGGACGGGCTTCTCCGCGCGGGCCAGAGTGCTCGTTGTCAACAAGAAGCTGAAGCAGAAGCCCGACTCCATCTCGGCTTACACTGCCCCGCGATGGAAGGACAGAATGGTCATCACCAACCCGCTCTTCGGCACCACCACGTCGGAGGTGGCCGCGCTGTTCACGCTCTGGGGCGACGCCAAGGGGAAGGAGTTCATGAACAAGATGAAGGCAAACGGAGTGAAGGTGTCCACGAACAACGGCGAAAGCGCCGACTTCGTCGCGTCCGGCGAGTGCGACTTTAGCCTCGTCGATAGCGACGACGTCGTGAACCGCATCAAGCAAGGCAAGCCCGTCGTGATGGTGTATCCCGACCAGGGCAAAGCCCAGATCGGCTGCATGATCGTGCCGAACGCGGCGATGCTCATCAACGGCGCGCCGCGCCCCGACAATGGCCGCAAGCTCATCGACTACCTGCTGTCGAAAGAGACGGAGCGGAAGCTGGCGTTCGCGGACTGCGCGCAGATTCCCCTCCATGCCGGCGTGCCCGTGCCCACGGAAGTGCGCCCCATCGAGAAGACGAAAACCATGACGATCGACTACGCCAAGGTCGCCAAGAAAATGCAGGACATCCAACCGTTCCTGAAAGCCTGGGTGGGATACTAAGGCCGCTTCTTGGAGTGCGGCGGCTCGACGCCGATTTGGATCGGTCGGCATCCGCATGCGCCAGCATGCGGGCATCGCCCAAGCGCCGCCGCCCTCCGCGTTTGGCGGTCTCTGCCGGCGCACTCCAGGACGGAATATGCAACGACGATGAACGAGACAGACGCACACACACCCTCCGCCGATTGGACGAACACGGCCCTCCTGGTTGCCGCTGGATGGGTCGCGCTCGCACTTTCGCTCAGCTTCTTGCTGCGCGTCGATTGGCTCGCGCGGGGCGATTTCGACTACCGCACGGCCATGTATTATCACGCGCTCATGGTTCCGCTGTTGGTGATGGTTTACCTGGCGGCCGTACGCACGCTGGGGCTCGGCGGGCTGGCGCGTAGCCGCGCGTATGCGCTGGTCGCGGTCGTGGCTGTCGCGCTGGCCGGCATCGGAAGCGCGGCCAATTCGTCCGAGGGGCTTTCCGCAGCCGCGTTGGCGCAAATCGCCGGCATGACGCTCACCGACGTGCTTGGGCTCGTGCTCATATTCTCGCTCGCGAACGCGATGTTTGGACGCGACGCCGCGGAACATCGGCCCAACGCGGCGCACTGGCTGCTGCTTTGCTCCCTGGCCGCGGTCATACTCGCCGCTCCGCTCGGACACTTGGCTGGATGGGGAATCGATATCGGAGTCGCCAAGTTTCCCGGCGTATCTGCGCTGACCAAGCGCACAGGCGTGCCACCGTCCGAATTCCAGGACGCGCTTGTGGGTTCGCATTCGCATCTGATTGTCGCGGCCACGCTGTCCGCGTTGGTCGCATTGGCCGCGCGGCTGCTCGGGTACGAATCGCTGCGCGGCTGGAGAAGAAACGTGAGCCGTGTTGGCCTTTGGCTCGCGCTGGCGGGCGTGGTGGGAGCCGCGGCGATTTACCTGATTTCCGCTCTCGTGGGCTGGGAGCCGCCGGCGGTGTTTGTGGGCGGCGCCCATGGGGAGAACGGCATGCCGTTCGACGACGTGATCCTGGCCGCGGCCGAACTGGGTTGGGTGCTGCTCATCATTGGGCTCGCGTGGCGGCCTGCCGACGGCCGCGAACCGCCGGTGGACCCGTGGGTGAAATGGGCGATCGTTCTCAACGTGGCGTTCGGTTTCGTGGCGGCGGTGGGCGTGGGAGTGTACATCGAGTTTCACGAGACATTCTACGGCGGCGGCGAAGCGCCCGCGCCGGGCGCCGCGAACGACGCGGCCTACATCCGCGCACACCTGCTTTACGCGTTCATGCTGCTGCCGATTGTCTTGACGTTTCTGGTCGCACTTGGCGGCGCCAGTCGCTCGCGCGTTTGGCCGCGCGTGTGCGCCGGCTTGTCGATGCTTGGCATGGCGCTCGGATTGGTCGGCGAGTTCGTGTGGGTTGGAGCGTTGACCGACGCTTTTTTTCTCTCCTCCATGATTGTGCTCGATGTGGCCATTATCGCCGGCGCGATGGGGCTGATTGGGCTGGGGAGCCTTGGCGAATCCGAGCCTTCCCCTCACGACGTGGACGACTCATGAGGGCCGCGGCGAAAGGGTGTCATGGACAAGGCGGGCTGCGCCCGCAACCCGGGAGCGGAACGCCTTCGCGTTCCGGCGGACGGTCCCGAAGCCTCGGGATCCGCTCCGGGCAAGCAGCTTCTTGTTTTTCGGCGCAGGTACGAATGCTTAAGGCACTAAGCGTCATCGCCATCCGGATAACTCCCCACCGACCCCGCGTCGGTGGAAGTGAGGCTTCTGCACTAATGCGGCGTATACGATGTCATTCTGCCCCTTTCCGCCGGATTCTGGCGGAAAGGGGCAAGGGAAACAGGGTGTGTGTCCTCGTTAGTAGTGCAAAGGCCCTTGCTCCACCGACACGGGGTCGGTGGGGGCAGTCTTCGAAGCCTGAGATATCCGGACGGCGATATGGCTAAGCGTGTCTGTCTCTTCGGTGTAGTGCTCGTGTTGATTGTGGTCGGCCTGGCGCCGATCCTCGTCATGCTCGGCAAGAGCCTGACGGTCGATGGGCGCTGGAGCCTGGCTTTCTATCGGAGGATGGCCTCGTCGCCGCGCGAGTGGGCGCTGCTGGGCAATAGCCTGGCCCTCGCGGGGTTGACGACGCTGCTGGCGGCCGCGGTGGGCTTGCCGCTGGGCGTGCTGCTCGGGAAGACGAATCTGCCGTTTCGCCGCGGTTTCGCCACGCTGTTCACGATTCCGTTGCTGCTGCCGCCGTACGTGACGGCCATCTCGTGGTTCGACCTGCTCGGCCGCGAAGGGTTGTTGGCGCGCGTGGCGGGCGCGGGCGCGGCGCGCGCGACATCGGGCTGGCTGTTTGGTTTGCCCGGCTGCGTGCTGGTGCTGTTCTCCACGTTTCTGCCCATCGTCATGCTGTTGACGATGACCTATCTGCGCACGGTGAACCCGCGGCTGGAGGAGGCCGCGAAACTTGTCGCCCGCTGGCCGGCCGTGCTGAGGGGCATCACCATCCCGCTCATCTTGCCCGGCGTGCTCTTGGCGGCGATGCTCGTGTTCTTGCTCGCGCTGGGCGAATTTGGCGTGCCCACCTTTTTTCGATACGACGTGTTTCCCGTCGAGAGCTTCACGCAGTTCTCGGCGTTCTACAATTTTGGCGCAGCCACCGCGGCCGCGATTCCGCTGGTCATCATCACGTTCGTCGTGCTCGTGGCGGAGCGGGTCTTTCTGCGCGAGAAAACGTACCAACTGCGTCCCGCGCCGGACGGAGCGCGCATGGCGCTCATCGCGCTGCGTCCGGCCGCGCGGGGCTGGCTGTTCGCCGCGGTGGCCGCGGTGTGCGCGGCGATCGTCGTCGCGCCGCTGCTCGTGCTCGTGATTCAATCCGGGTCGCTCGCCGCGTACGGGGACGCGCTCAAGCGCTCGGGCGACAGCCTCCTCCGCAGCCTCTTTTACGCCGCGGTCGGTGCGTCGGTGCTGACCGTGCTGGGGTTCCTGGCGGGGTACCTCATCCACGCTCGTGCTCTGCCGCTCTGGCGCGCGGTCGATTCGCTCACGATCTTCCTCTTCGCGCTGCCGAGCACGGTTATCGGCATCGGACTGGTCAGCTTGTGGAATCGGCCGTGGACGAACGTCGTGTACGCGACCCCCCTCATCATCTTGCTGGGATACGTGGCGCAGTACACCGCGCTGACGAGCCGCATCACGGTTTCGACGTTGGCGCAAATCCCACCCTCGATGGAAGAGGCCGCGCAGATGGTCGGCGCGCGGTGGTTCCGACGCGTGAGCCTTATCGTCGCGCCGATGGCCCGGCGCGGGCTCGCGGCCGCGTGGCTCGTGGCGTACATCTTCTGCCTGCGCGACGTGGGCATCACGATGATGGTCTACCCGCCCGGCCACGACACGTTTCCCGTGCGCATCTTCACGCTCATGGCGAACGGCGCGCCGAGCCTCATCGCGGCGTTGTGCGTCATCATGGTTGCGGCGACGGTGTTGCCGTTGGGATTGTTGGGACTGGTTTTCAGGCGCGAGGGGCCGCGGTCCAACGCAAGGAGTGAACGTTCGGTCTGAATTCTTGACGCGTGGTATTCTTAGATGTATAGTTGAGGCTATACATTTCAAGTCCATGCGTTTCACGTTGCCAGTCCGGCCCCGCCGAAGGAGAGTGTTCATGGAAGCTTCCATCGTGGATTTGCGTTACAAGATGAAAGATGTGCTGCAAGCCATCGAACGCGGCGAGAAGGTGGATATTCTGTGCCGCGGGAAGAAGAAAGCCGTGCTTGTGCCGGTCTCTGAAGCGAAAAAGAGGAAGAAGAAGCTCCGCGTTCAAGACCATCCTTTCTTCGGCATGAAGGCAGACGACACGGAGCCTGTGGAAGAGGTGATGAATCGGTTGCGGGGAGGGCGGTATCGTGATGTTTGATACTGATGTCTTAATCTGGGCGCAACGTCGAAACGCGAAGGCCGCCGGTTGGATCGGGCGCGAACCTGACCGCTCCATTTCTCTGTTCACCTACCTGGAGCTTCTTCAAGGCGCGACATCGAAGAGGCAGCAAAAGTGGGTTGTGGGGTTCTTAAAGGAATTCGAGTTTGCCGTTCTTCCTTTGAATGAACGGATTGGGTATCGAGCGGCGGTCTATATCGAGGAATATGCGCTCTCTCATGGGCTCCGCGGCGGCGACGCCATCGTAGCCGCCACCGCGGTCGAATTTGACGAAGTGCTGCTCAGCGGGAACAAGAAGCATTTCGAGCCGATTAGGGGGCTTCAGTTGAAGGTGTTCAAGCCCTGAGTTGGGGATATCCGCTTCAATGAATGTCATCCACTTCGATGGCGTATCGAAATCGTATGGCGGCCAGCCGGCCGTTCGCGAATTCTCCCTGGCCATCGAGCAGGGGGAGAGGATCGTGCTGTTGGGGCCGTCGGGCTGCGGCAAGACGACCGTGTTGCGGCTGCTCGCCGGGTTCATCGCTCCCGACTCCGGCGCCATCACGATCGGCGGCGAGGCCGTGGCGGCGGATGGGCGAAACCGCAAAGAGCCCGAAGAACGCGGCTTGGGGATGGTCTTCCAGGATCTCGCGCTGTGGCCCCATCTCACGGTGCGAGGGAACCTGGAGTTCGGCCTCAAGGCCAAGGGCATGCCGAAGCGGGAGCGCGAGGAGAACGTACGCGAGATGCTCGACCTCGTGCAGATGTCGCCCTACATCGACGCGAAGCCCGCGGAACTGTCCGGCGGCCAGCAGCAGCGCGTCGCGCTCGCAAGAGCGTTGGTGTTGCGGCCCAAGGCCCTCCTCATGGACGAACCTCTCTCCAGCCTCGACCTGGACCTGAACCTGCTCCTGCGCAAGGAAATCCTACGGCTGCAACAGGAACTCGGCATCACGCTGCTCTACGTGACGCACGACCGGGAGGAGGCGTTTGACCTGGGCACGCGGATCGTCGTCATGGGCCACGGCGAAATTCAGCGAATCGGTCCGGCCGACGAAATTCAGGCGTATCTTGCTCGCCTTTTGGGAACGGCTGCCACGCAGAGAACGGGTTGAGATCGGCCAACACATTTGCCACAGCACTGAGCTGCGCGCCATGAGCCCTTTGGTTGTGCCCAATAGCTGCGATAGGATCCCAAGTTCGGCTCCGGCTTCGCTCTGCCGGCGCTCCCTGCACACGGGCTTCGTTTGCATGTCAGGACCGGATACAATCGGGGCCGATCTCATGGAGAACAACGGCATCGGAAGGCTTCAAACAATGCTCTTGATCCTTGCCGGGGTGGCGCTGTCTTTGCCACGCCTGTGGGCCGCTGCCGCGGACGACGCTGGCGGCGCGACTACGAAAGGTCCTCGGACCATGCGTCCTCACTTGCTGATCACGGAGCGGAAGGTGAAGGGATTGCGATCCGTCGAGGAGCTTCGCCAATCCACGCGGACGGGCCATGGTCGAGTGTTGTGGCAGGAGCTGAAAAGACGCGCCGATGCGGACCTCAAGCGAGAGCCGATCGCGGTCGGCCCGAAGGCGACATGCGTGAACTGGACCTTGGCGCACAAGACCGTGCAGCGGGTGCTGCGCCACGCGCTCGCGTTTGTGCTCACGGGCCACCCAGCGTACAAACACGCCGCGCTGAGACAGATCGAAGTCACCTTCGATACCGCCAAATGGCCCAAGCATTGGCCAAGCGAAGGGCAACCTGCAAATTTGCCCGCGGGCTTGCGCGTGGGCCAATTGTTGGCCGGCTTTGGCCTGGCCTACGATTGGCTCTACCGCGGCCTGACGCCCGAGGAACGTCGCCGCATTGTCGGGGGCATGCACCGCCAGGGCCTCGAACCGTTCCTGCAAACCGTGAAGATTGGGAAGTGGCAGGTGCAGGTGCTCGACAACTTCATGCCCGTGATCGTAGGGGGCGCGGGCATCGCGGCCATGGCTCTGGGCGACGACTACCCCGGCTCGCGGCGCATTCTCGACCTCGCCAAACGCCGCAACATCGCCTATCTCAGCATGTGGGGGCCGGAGGGGGAATGGAACGAGTCGGTGGCCTATTCGTTTTCCGCGCTGTACACGGTGCGATTCTTTTCATGCCTGCGCTACTGGTCGGCGGTGCATGAGGGCGACGCGGGCGCCAACATCATCGGCACGCGCCCGCTGCCGCAATTCTGCCGGTGGCAGATGTACCTGGCCCTGCCACACGGTCGATACGCACACTTCGGCGACTGCGACCGCCGGCCCGGGGGTCGAATCGGGCTGCCGTACGTGCCCGCGGTCGCGGCGGCCGCGCGAGACCCCGTGCTCCAATGGTTCTATCTGAACAACTTGTTCACCGCAGAAGAAAGCCGCGGCCGGCGCAACTACGTCATGGAACTCGTGTGGTACGACCACACCCTCAAGCCAGCAAGTCCGGAAGGCCGACTGCCCCACGGCCACGCGTTCGCCGCAAACACCATGTGCGTGAGCAGCCGGACCGACTGGAATCCGGTGTCCACCCCCTGCGTGGTCTACGGCAAGGGAGGCGCAGCCTATGAGGTGCACGGCCATCACGACGTGGGCCAGGTGTGCATCGACGGGCACGGCGAGCGGTTGATCGTCGACCCCGGCGGCTATGCGGTGGACAACCGCGAGTACTATCTTGCGTCGAGCCACAATGTGTTGACGTTCGACGGCGAGGACATGCGCGAGGATCGGCCCAAGTCGCGAGCCTGCTTCCACCAGCCCGAGATCCGCAGGACGCCGGCGTTGCGCGCGAAGTTGCTGGCCTCGCAATTCGATGACAAACGAGGCGGATACTGGATATTGGACACCTCGGACGTTTACGACGGGGTCCGCAAAGTGCAGCGGACGGTTATGCACCTGAACCCGGGCGTGGTGGTTGTCCTGGACGAGGCAAGTCTGCCGAAGCCGCGTAACATCGCGCTCCGCTGGCATACGGTGAACCCGTGCCAGCCCGACGTGGAGGGCCGGTTCCTCGTGCAAGCCGGCAAAGGCACGCATCTGGCCTCGCGTGTGGTGTCGCTTGGCGGCGGGCCGCTTCGCCTCGCGGGCGGCCGACACAAGAGCATACCCGTGAGCTATGTCGAAGCGTCCCTGCACGCGCACGAATGCGCGATCTTGTCGCTCTTCTGCGTGTTCGGCCCTGGTCAGACTCCCCGCGCGTGGACCGGCTCGAAGGGCTCCTGGGCGATTGAGACCGCCGAGGGCGTTGTTGACGTAACCGTGTCGGACGCAATCCTGTCTGTGGCTTATCGCGACGGCCGGTTCGGCTGGCGCGTTACACGAGAGCAAGGGAGATAGCTCGTCGCATGTGTGTGGCCCCTTGCCGCGTTCTGCTATCTGCCTGCGCCGCGCTCGCCATGCTCGCAGCGGTTTGCGCAGCGGGGAACGCGGGACCGCGCGCGCGAGGAAGGAGTCGCATGAGACCCAGCATCTACGTGACCCGCGACAAGATTGACGGTCTGCGTTCCGTGGACGAAGTGCGATCCGCAATCAAGAGCGGATTTGCGAAGCAGGTGTGGGAGAAGATTCTGGCCGAGGCTCAGGCCGACCTCAAGCGGGATCCGCTGCTGCCGACGTCGATGACGCCCGGCCGGCATCGCAACGACGCGGCCAGGGGCAACCCGGACTGGCTCATTTGCCACCAGGCCGGCCAACGCGTGTTGCGCGCGGCGCTGGCGTGTCTGCTCACCGGCGACACAAGGTTTCGGGACGAGGCGCTACGGCAGATGGCCGCGCTGTTCGATCCCGAGCAGTGGCCCCAGTGGCTCGACATGGCGCACCGGCCGCCCTGCGATCTGCGCACGGGCATGCTGTCGAAGGACTTGGCGGTGGCCTACGATTGGCTCCATCCCCATTTGAACGACGAGCAACGCCGGTGGATCGTGGATGGCATCGACCGCCGCGGGATTCAGCCATTTTGGAGCGGGGTCGAGCATGGCATGGGATGGGTGAACGGCCGCAACAATTGGACCACGGTCATCGTCGGGGGCCTGGGCATCGCGGGCATGGCGCTCGGCCCTGACCATCCCGACTCGCAGCGGCTGATCGAGTTCTCGCTCGCGCGCATGGAGAAATATCTCGATGCGTATGGGCCGGAAGGCGAGTTCAACGAGTCGGTCGGATACGCGGGCGCGACCCGGCTCCCCGTCGCGTACTTCATGGCGTATTGGTATTACACAAAAGGGCGAGTGAACCGGCTCGCGCAGCCTCCGTTCGTCCAGACGGCGCGGTGGTATGCGTATCACGTGCTGCCCCCGGGCCGTGTCGCTCCGTTCGGCGACTCCAGCCGATACCCGCTGGCGGACCTGACGTGGTTCAGCCCGATTGCTGCGGCCAACCGCGACGCAGCACTTCAGTGGTTCTACCTTCAGTATCCTCCAAGCGGACAGGAGATCAACCTGCCGTGGATGCTGCTGTGGTTCGATGCGAGCCTGCCCGCGACGAGCCCTGAAGGCCGGCTACCCCACGGCCGCGCGTTCCACGCGCATGGAGCGACGATCAGCACTCGCACGAATTGGGACCCCAAGGCTGCGCCGATCGTGGTGTATGGCAAAGCGGGCATCGAGAACTTCCACGAGCATCACGACGCCGGGCAGGTGTGCATCCAAGGCTACGGCCAGCCGCTGATCATCGACCTCGGCTCTCCGCCAGGCTATCCGAGCACCTACTTCAACCCCGCGGCGCGATGGCACTACTACAACGCATCGTCGTGGGGCCACAACGTGCTCATGTTCGGCGGCCGTGAGATGGCCGCGCAGAAGGGAGAGTGCGCGCGCTTTCTCGCGGCCAAGTTCGACGACGAGAAGGGCGGCTACTGGCGGCTCGACCTGACAAAGCTCTACGACGGCGTGCGCTCCGTGCGGCGCACCGTAGTCCACCTCAATCCGACTGTCGCGGTCGTGCTCGACGAAACGGAGTTGGAGCGCGAGGAGGAGGTCTCGCTCCGTTGGCACACAGCCGACCGCTGCGAGCCGGACGCGCAAGGACGCTTCACAGTCGAAGCCGGTGGCGTGCATCTCGCGGCGCGGGTCGTGCGCTTGGATGCCGGCCCCATTCGTTTCTCGCGCGGCGAGCACGAGTATCGAGCGCCGTACGATCGGCATCGGCTCGGCTTCGCATTGGCGCAGAGGCGCGAGAGTTACATTGAGGCCAAGGCGGCCGGACGCAAGTGCCGGCTGCTGACGCTCTTCGCGGTGTTCGGGCCGGGCGAATCGGCTCAGACATGGCAAAAGACGAGTGGCGCATGGACAATCGACACTCCGGCGGGCGCGGCCCGCGTGACGCCGCAAGCCGACTCATTCGAAGTCGTGAACGAGCGCTCCAATGCGGCTTGGCTCATAGACATGAGACCGACGCCATGAGAAATAGGAGATGCGCGTATGCGAGGCGAAATGATTTGTGAACGACTGCACCGGGGGGAGCGGGTGTATGGCTCGCACGTCGCGAGCTTGACCAACCCGACCACCGCGGCGATGCAGGCGGGGTTCTCTTACGATTTCATCTTTATCTGCACCGAGCACATGCCGCTGGACCGCGGCGAGACGGCCATGATGTGCCGGTTTTACGCCGCGCATGGCATCTCGCCCGTCGTGCGCATCCCGTACCCGGATGCGCACGAGGCGGCCATGGCCCTCGACGCGGGCGCGGAGGGCATTGTCGCTCCATACGTGGAGACGGTCGAGGAGGTCAAGGAACTGGTCGGCGCAGTGAAGTATCGGCCCATCAAGGGCAAGATGCTTCGGGACATCCTGAGCGGGGCGCGCACGCTTCCCCCGAACATGCGCGACTTCCTCGCTCGGTTCAACCGCCACAACTCTCTCATCGTCGGCGTCGAGAGTGTCGCCGCGTACGAAAACCTGGACGCGTTGCTCGCGGTCGAAGGCGTTGACGGCGTGTTCGTCGGGCCGCATGACCTCAGCGTGACCATGGAAATCCCCGAGCAGTACGACCACCCCGATTTTCGGCGCGTGTTGAAGGACATCGTGAAGCGATGCCGGGCCAAGTCGCTCGGCGTGGGCATCCATTTCGGGCCTGGCGTGGCGGCCGACGAAACGATCGCGGAGTTCATCGACGAGGGCATGAACTGGGTGCTCTACGGAGCGGACATCACCGTGCTGAGGTCGGCGATGGAGGAGCGCCTCGCCGCGTTCCGCAAGCGGATGGGCGACACACACGAGCGCTGCGACGCGGAGGCTTAGCGCCCTCGGGTTGCATGCAGCGCATCGAATGCGTTTGGAGATACCCTTCGCAACACCTCCCTCCGGAGCGCGTGCGGGAGTTGCTGTCGTCCGCGCACTCGTCGCCGAGGCCGCCAGGCGTCGGCGACACTCAGTCCCGCACACCCGAGCCCTGGCGGGCTCGGCTGCCGCGTCCCGTCATCCGCACTTCGGTTTCACCGACGCCTTGCTGCGCGTCTCCTGGAGGTCGACGGTGGAGCCCTGCCGTGCGAGTTGGGTGCGGGAGATGCTGATGACCTCGCGGGCCTCGTCAGGCGTAAAGCAACCCACGCACACCATGTCGATGTCCCGAATGGTGGCCCAACTGAACGCGAGCCCCACGAGCGGCTGGAGCCGGCCAGCCGCGAGCGGTTTGATGGTGATGACTGGCTTCTGGCGCTGCCAGATCATGCGATGCACCCAGTCGGTCTCGATCTGCATGAGGAAGCCGGCCGCGTTGTACATCTGGATGTACGTGGCCACGTCCAGGCCAGCCTCGTCCGCGTAGAGCGGCGTCTCCGGCATGTGGGTGGAGAGGCCCGGGATCATGCCCCGCTCGCGAATCGCCGCGCAGATCGCGTCCATGCCGCGGATTGTGCGATTCGTGCGGTCGAGGAGCGCGTCCGTCGTGTTCTGGTGGGGCATGCACACCTTGCAGCCCTTTTCCGCGAACGCGTCGAGGATACGCAGGTTCTCGTCCTTCGAGGCCGTGTCGAGGCCGGCCGTGTCCAGGCTTGGCGTTCCGATCCAGACCAGCTTCCGGCCGGTGCGGTCCTCCGCGTCGCGGATCGCGTCGAGCAGGTGCGTGTCCTCCGGCCGGCCCCCGAGTATCGCGTCGATGCCCTCGGCCATGAACACTTCGAGGATGTCCGCGAGGCGCCCGCGGTCTTGGTGCTGCTTGATGAACTTGCTCTGGGCCGCGCTCGTGTGCGAGAATCCCATGAACCAGTTGGTGCCGATAATGAGGCGAGGGACGGACACGTCCTCGATTTGTGTGCGTGGGAAGTCAGACAAGTCTCACTCCTGAAGCGGCAGGCCGCCGCGTTCAGACTCCAAACGACAGAACCTCGCGTGGGGGGGGCTATAGCGAATTCAGGAACGCGATGAGATCGTCGATCTCTTTCTTGCTGAGGTGCGACGTGGCGCCGTGCTTGTCGGCCTTGTTGTGGGTGGTGAGCACGTCGCGCAGCGTGACCGCGGAGCCGTCGTGGAGGAACGGCCCGGTGGCCCACAGCTCCACGAGCGTGGGCGTGTCGAACGCGTCCTTGCGGTCCAACTCGCCGCGGGTGCCGACGTTGTGCATGCGCAGGTCCGTGTAGAGCGGCGCGGGGTGGCAGTTGGCGCACCCGGTCTTGGGGCTCTCGAAGATTTGTTTCCCGCGTTTGGCCGCCGCGGCCAGCTCGCCCTTGGGGCCCACGTACGGGCTCTTGGCTGGGGGAATGGACTTGAGGTAGGCGATCACCGCTTCCGTCTCGCCCTTCTCTGGTTCGCGGAAAAGGATGTAACGAAACCCTGCCAAGCACGCCACCTCCATGCTCGCACGCACGCCGGTCGACATGACGGGCGGAGTTTTGTACGAGAGGATGAGCGACTTGGTGTTCTTGGGGTTGCCGATGCCGTCGTTGAGCAGATCCCAGTTCAGCGCGTCCGCGCGCGTGTCGGGGTGGCAGGAGCCGCAGCTCTGCCAGTGCTGGAAGCACACGATCGCATCGAAGAAGAGCATCTGGCCGAGCCGGCGTTGGTCGGGCGCGATCTTGGGGCCAACGCGCATGGCCGCGCGCGGCCGGCCTTTGGCCAGGTCGATCGCGGTCACGTCGTCGCTGTAGTAGTTCGCGGTGTAGAGCGTCTTGCCGTCCTGGCTGAGTGCAAGCGCGTTGGGTGCGAGGCCGGAGATGACCTTGATGATCTCGATGTGCGGCTTGAGCATCAGCTTGCGGTCGGGCCGGCCCATGACGCGGAGGCGGCGGATCGCGTCGTTGCGGATCAGCAGCGACAGGTCGTCGGCCAGGCGCTCGCGTTTCTCCTTGGGCGTTTTCGCGAAGATGCCGTGCAGGCGCGCCACGTCGATCTCGGACACGGCATGCACGCCGAAGTGAGCGATGTAGAGCTTCTTGCCGTCGGCCGAGGGGATGATGTCGGACGGGTTCGCGTAGCCTTGGTTGACCTCGTCGAGCAGCAGCGATCCGAGGCGCTCGCCCTTGGCGAGGTCGATGATCGAGATGGCCGAGTTGTTCATCCACCCGCGATCGAGTTGCGTGGTGGGCACGTTGTAGCGGCTCAGGGTGTGCACCACGTACGCCCATTTGCCGTCGGGCGACACGCACACCCCGCGCACGTCGGTGGCGCCGATGACGAGCTTCACCACCGTGGACTTGAGCGTCTGGGTGTTGATGAGGCTCACCTTGGCCGCGAGGCGCTCGTCGGTGGAGGGGCCCATGGGCAGGCGGTTGGCGACCACGAGCGTCGAGCCGTCGGGCGTGATGGCGATGGCCGACGGCTCGCGGATGGCTTTCACGCGCTTGAGTTGCTTCATCGACTTGGCATCGACGATCGACAGGTCGTGCGAGAAGCGATTGCACACGTAGAGCTTGCCGTCCTTGGCCGCGGCCACGGCGACCGGGCTGTATCCGACCTGGACGGAGCCTGTGATCTTGCCGCTCGCGAGGTCGATGGCGCGCACCGTGTCGTCATTCACACAAGCGACGTAGAGCGTCTTGCCATCCGGGGCGAGCGCCATGCCGGCCGCGCCGGGGCAGCCTTGGATATCGGCGACCTTCTTGCCCGATTTCACGTCGAGCACGGCGACCGCGTTGCCCTCATGGCACGACACGTACAGCTTTGCACCATCGGCCGAGGCGACGATGTCGTACGGCGACTGGTAGGACGCGGCTATCGCGCCTCCGGCGAGCCACGCGACGACGGCGAGTGTGGGCCACGCGCGGAACCTAGCTTTCATCATGGGTCCTCCATGGGCTCTCAACTTGAGGATTGGGGCGGGGTTGCTGATGACAAGAACGTAGCCCAGGGCCAGGGGAAAGTCAATGGCTGAGCGAGCCGTCACTTCCGCTTCTCAAGCGCCGCCTCGATGGCCTCGCACACGGTCCTGATCGCCTTGACCCGGGCCCAGTACTTGTCGTTGCCCTCGACGATGGTCCAGGGCGCGTACGTGGTGCTTGTGCGGGTCAGCATCTCGGTCACCGCCTGCTTGTACGCGTCCCACCTCTCCCGATTGCGCCAGTCCTCGTCCGTGATCTTGTAGCGTTTGTAGTCGATTTTCTGCCGCGCCTCGAAGCGTCGGAGTTGCTCCTCCTGCGAGATGTGAATCCAGAACTTGGCGATGACCGTGGGGAACGCGGCGAGTTGCGCCTCGAACTCGTTGATCTCTTGATACGCGCGGCGCCACTCCTGCTCCGAGCAGAAGCCCTCGACGCGCTCCACGAGCACGCGGCCATACCAGGACCGGTCGAACACCGCGATATGGCCGCCTTTGGGGATGGCCCGCCAGAAGCGCCAGAGGTAATGATGCGTGGCCTCGTCGCCTTGCGGCGCCGCGATCGGTGTGACGGTGAAGCCGCGCGGGTCGAGGGTCTCGGTGAGCCGGCGGATGTTGCCCCCCTTGCCTGCCGCGTCCCAGCCTTCGTACGCGACGATCACCGGCAGCCGATGGTTGTAGCACTCGAACTCCAGCTCGCGCAGGCGGACCTGCCACTTCTTGAGTTGCTGCTTATACTCGTCGCGCTCGAACTTCAGGCTCAAGTCGGTCTTGTCCAAGATGCTTGGCATCTCGTCGAGCACCGGCACGGACACAACTTCGTGGGGCTGCGACGTGAGCGACTCGCGCTCGGCCTTCGCGTTGAGGCCGGCTTGGATCGCCTGGCAGACCGTCTGCACGACCTTCACGTTGCGGAAGCGCCGGTCGGTGGATTCGACGATGGTCCACGGCGCCTCGTGTGTGCTCGTGCGTTCGAGCATCTCCTCCACGGCCTGCAAGTAGGCCCCGTATTGCTTGTGGCGCTTCCAGTCCTCCTTGGTCACCTTCCACTTGAGGAACGGGTCGGCCTCGCACTTCTTGAAGCGTTTCTTCTGCTCCTTCTTGCTGATGTGGAGCCAGAACTTCACGATCACCGCGCCATCGTCCACGAGTTGGCGCTCGAATTGGTCGATTTCCTCGAACGCGCGGCGCCACTCGCTCCGCTTGCAGAGCTTGTCGATGCGTTCGATGAGCACGCGGCCGTACCAGGAGCGGTCGAAGACCGCGATTTGGCCGTGGCCGGGGATCTTCGTCCAGAAGCGCCAGAGCCAAGGCCGCAGAAGCTCTTCCTCCAGCGGCGCGCTGATGGGGTGCACCTTGTAGCCGCGCGCGTCGAGTTGCTCCACGAGTTCGCTGATCGACTCGCCCTTGCCCGCGGCATCCCAGCCCTCAAAGAGGACGATGACCGGAACCCCGGCCTCGTACGCCTTGCGCTGCAAGCCGCGCAGCTCTTCCTTCAGTTTGGGGAGCCACTCTTTGTACTCTTCCTTTGCCAGCTTCTGCTTCAAGTCGATGGCTTCGAGCATCGCGCAGCTCCTTCCTTGTGCCACAGCGGAATGGACGGCCTTGCCTTGGGGGGGACATTGTATGCCGATTGTGGGGCGGACGGCAACCAGAACCTTGCCGAAACGAGCCAGGCCGCAGCAACGGCGCGCGCAGCCCAGCGCCTCCTCCCCCCCAGCCATGCTCTTTGCCCACATCTTTGCGGCGGATTCCCTGGCGCGGCCCGTGGCCGTCTCCTCCGATCTGCGCCATCTGCGGATATCGGTGGGCATCTGGGGTTCCTTCTCACCCCCGCATGTCAACGCCCTTTGCATTCAACAAGAAGCTGCCCGCCCGGACCAAGTGGCCTTCGCCGGCCATCGGAACGCGAAGGCTGCCCGATCCTGGGGCGCGAGCGGAGCCCGCGTTAGCTCCTTAGTCTCTGTCGCGAAATGCACGGAGCCCGATGGTCGCACGCACGTCAGTGCGTTCCGTTCTGTGGTTTCCCGCATTACCGGCCAGAGACGCTCTTGCGAGCGCGCTACAAGCGCCCGTCGCGCGGCATTTCGCGACGGACACTCCTTAGCGTAAATATCGGGACAGCATGTTGTCGATGTACTGTCACCCTCCTACTCTTAATCTTACTCTTTGTCCTACTCCTCCGCCGTGTCATGCGTTTTATGAGTAAGATTTATGAGTAAGATGAAGATTAGGAACTGCGGCGCAGCCG
>JAJRTI010000089.1 GCA_024278415.1 Planctomycetota bacterium
CACGACCAGCATCTCCACAAGCGTGAAGCCGTCGGCCTTCCTTTTTGTTTCAAGTTTCGTCATGTCTGTATCGGCGAGTGTTGTGGGATGGGGTATCAGGAATCCTCAGGCTGGCTTGTCGCTCCCAGCCTCGATCTGTGAATCCCAACGGGATTCCGTCTTAGAGCCCAGGGTTCGCGAGCGCAGCTCGCAACCCTGGGTGACCAGCCCCCCGTCGCCCGCACAACGCCAACGGCGTTGCGTCGGTTTGCCTCTGCGAGCCGCGCGGACTCAACCCCGTTGGGGTTGGCGCACGGCCTGCATTTTGTCCCAGGGTAGCGGACTGCGGACGCAACCCTGGGCTGGAGGACGGAATCCCCTTGGGATTCACTGCCAGAGGCATGCGCTGCGGCACAGGGCCGCGGCGATGAGGGCATTACCAATTGTTGATGTCGTCGCCAACGGCTCCGACCAAGCTTCCGCATGTGGTGAGCTTGTGCTCGTCCCCGGCGAAAGCCTCTTCAGGATCCGATGCATCCTGGCCGTTCTGGCCATCATTGTCTTCGTTATCGTTCCACGAGGAGACGCCATCAGGGCCAAGAGAGAAGATCACATAGGAGTTGGGCTTGTGCGGCACTTTGACTGCGCCACTTTGGAGGTTGGCGTACTCGTTGCTGTAGTAGAAATAAGGGCGGCCAAAGGGATCGAGAAAAAGGAGCTTGGCGTCTGCCGTAATGGATGGAACGGCCGTCGTGCCGTCCCAGAACGTCATGCTCCAGCCGCTGCCGCCCAATGTTAACTTCACAGTCTCGTTCGCGAACCGCTTGGCCTTGGGCATAAGGTACGGCCCGTAGCTGCCCCCTGTGATAGTCGCAGTACCGGTCACCGTGAACTGAGACGAGAGGAACAGGATAAGCGCCCGACTCTTGAAGTCTGTCACATTGGCGGAGTCGCTCAGCGCAAGTTCATCCTCGCGGGGCACGCTCAGGGTCGTGTTGGGGAAGCGCATGGCCGGGTCAGCCGTCGGCGGGGCGCTGGCGTACGAGTGAGGCGGGTAGAACCCCCACTCGTCCTTGAACTGGGCGAGCGCCCTTTCGAAGTTGGCGATGTCAGCCTTAGCCATGCCGATGCGCGCGTGGTTGCGCGCGGCGTGGACGGCGGGAATGATGAGCGCGGCGAGCACGCCGATGATGCCGATGACCACCAGCATCTCCACAAGCGTGAAGCCGGCGTTGGGCTGTTTCCGATGTCGCATCACATGCCTTCTCTGCACAAGCCGTGCGTGTGTTCGGGCCGGGGACCGGGCGTGCAGGCGTTTCCGCGGCCGCCCGGCTCCCTTTGCGTGGGCTACTGGCCGATGCTGCCCATGAGCTTAATGAGCGGCATGAAGAGCGCGATGACGATCGTGCCGACCGCGCCGCCCATGAAGATAATCATGATCGGCTCGATGAGGCTCGTGAGGCTTTCCACCATCACGTCGATTTCTTCGTCGTACGTGTCGGCGACCTTTTCAAGCATCTTGTCCAGTTCGCCGGTTTCCTCACCCACGTCAATCATGTTCACCACCATTTCATCGCAGACCTTGGACTGCCGGAGTGGGTCGGCGATGTTTTCGCCCTCGCGAATGCTGTCGTGGATCTTGGTGATGGCGGAGGTCATGACTTCGTTGCCGGTAGTCTCGCGAACAATGTTGAGCGCTTCGAGGATGGGTACACCAGAGGCGATCAACGTGCCCAATGTGCGGCAGAACCGGGAGACGACCGATTTATTGTTGAGTTTGCCGAATAGCGGAACCCTGAACTTGGCCCAGTCGAGAGCCCACTTGCCGTATTTGTTCATGCGGATGATTTTGTACACCACGAAGAAGCCGGCGGGGATGATGGGGAACAAGTACCAGCGCGTGGCCATGAGATTGCTTACGACGATGAGAAACTGAGTGATCCCGGGCAGTTCGATGTCCATCTCTTTGAACATGGCCTGGAACTTAGGCACGATGAAGACCATGATGCCGCACACGATGCCGCCGGCGATCGTGATGACCGCGGCCGGGTAGATCATGGCGCCCATGATCTTCTTCTTCAGACGCTGCGCCTTCTCCATGAACATGGAGAGGCGTTCGAGGATGGTGTCGAGCACACCGCCGGCCTCGCCCGCCTTCACCATGTTGACGTAGAGCTTGTCGAAGGCCTTGGGGTGCTTGGCCATGGCCTCGGAGAGGGTGCTGCCGCCCTCGACGTCTTCGGCGACGACGCCAACGCAGTTCTTGAGCACGCCGGGCTTCAACTGGCTCTCAAGGATCTTGAGGCTCCGCACGATGGGCAGGCCAGCGTCTTGGAGCGTGGAGAGTTGGCGCGTGAACACGGTCAGGTTTTTCTGACTCACGCCGCCGATGGTGATCGTGCCGCCCCTTTTCTTAGCGCCGGCCGTCTTGCTCTTCTTGCGGCCGCCCTTCTCCTTTACATTCGTGGGGAAGAACCCTTGTGCGCGAATTTTCGCAATGGCGTCTTCCGTCGACTGGGCGTCGATCTCGTTCTTGATCGCCTGCCCCTGGCTGTTCATCGCTTCAAAGACGTACGTTGGCATAGCTGATGCTCCTCAACGCAGGCGGGTTACTAAGCGGCTCACGGGCTGCTGAACCGTGGCGCCAGGGTCTGCGGCAAGCCGCAGGGGGAAATCGGTCTTCGAGTCTCTCGTATTATTCGCATCGCCCTTGGCTGTGTCAAGCGAATTTGGGCGATGGGCTGCGCCGCGTCCCGGCCCACGGGCTCTGTGCCCCTACTCTTCGGCACCAAGGGTCTCGCGAACCACTTCCTCGATAGTCGTAGCGCCGTCGTAGATTGCCAGCATCCCGCTTTCGCGCAGAGCGCGCATGCCCTTGCGCACGGCCATCTCGCGCACGGCCTGCGTGGACTCTCCCTTCATGACCATCTCCCGCAGGTCGTCGTCCATCAGCATGATTTCGTACAGCGCCATACGGCTACGATATCCCGTGTTGTTGCAGGCATCGCAACCTCGGCCATAGAAGAACTGCTTGCCCTTGATGTCTTCCTGCGTCAGATTCAGCTCCATGAGCATTTCGTCGGTCGGCTCGTAGGACTCCTTACAGCTCTCACAGATGCGCCGCACGAGCCGCTGGGAAATGACGCCTTCGAGGGTCGACGTGAGCAGGAAGGCCTCCACGCCCATGTCGAGCAGACGGGTGATCGTGCTCGGGGAGTCGTTGGTGTGCAGCGTGCTGAACACCAAGTGGCCGGTGAGCGAGGCCTGGATCGCGATTTGGGCCGTCTCCAGGTCGCGAATCTCGCCCACGAGGATCACGTCGGGGTCTTGGCGCAGAATACTACGTAGGCAAGCCGCAAACGTACGGCCGATGTCCGCGTCGATCTGCACCTGAATGATGCCGTAGAGGTCGTATTCGACCGGGTCTTCGGTGGTGATGATCTTCACGCTAATGTCGTTCAGCTCGTTGAGCGCCGAATAGAGCGTGGTGGTCTTGCCCGAGCCCGTGGGGCCGGTCACGAGGATGATGCCGTGGGGCAGATCGATCAGGGAGCGCACCGCGGGCATATCGTCGTCTCGGAACCCGAGGCGGTTGATGTCCAACGCGACCACGCTGCGGTCGAGCACGCTCATCACGACGCTCTCGCCGAACATGGTGGGCAACACCGAGATACGCAGGTCGACGGGGTTGCCGGAGATGTTCAACTCGACGCGGCCGTCTTGGGGCATACGGCGCTCAGCGATGTCGAGGTTGGACATAACCTTGATACGCGAGGTGATGGCCAGTGCGAGGTGCTGCGGCGGCGGCACCATTTCGTAGAGCACACCGTCGATGCGGTACCGGATCTTGAACTCGTCCTCGAACGGCTCGAAGTGGATGTCCGACGACTTGTCCTTGATGGCTTGGAGCAGCACGAGGTTCAGCAGCTTGCGCACGGGCGCGAGGTTGCTGAGTTCCTCCAAGCTCTCCAGGTCGATGGACTCGCTGGTGGATGTGCTGAAGTCGATGATCGCGTCTTGGTCTTCGAGTTCGCTCAGCAGATCCTCCACGGAGTCGGACTCGCCCGCGTAGTATTTGTCGAGCGCGCGGTTCACGGCGTCTTCGTTGCTCACCGCGCCCTTGAGTTCGCAGTCCAGCAGGAACCGCAGGTCGTCCAGCACTTTGACGTTGAGGGGGTCGGCAAGTGCGAGGGTCAGCACGCCGTTCTCGAAGCGCACGGGAATAACCTTGTACACGGTGGCGATAGACGGAGAAACGCGTTCGATGATCTCCGGCTTGATCTCCATGTTGTCGAGATCCACCACCTCCATGCCCGACTGTGCCCCTAGGGCCAGGAGCAGTTCGTTGTCGGTGATGTAGTTGAGGCTCACGAGAATGGAGCCAATTGCGCCGCCTCGCTCCTTCTGGATGGCGAGGGCCTCCTGGATCTGGCTCTCCGTCACGAGCTTCATCTCTTTGAGGATGCGCCCCAGGGGCTTGCGTTTCTGGTCCGACATAGTGGTCTCCGATGGGTTGCTGGCGATGAACAAAGCGGGCGGCCCCAGGGGCGAGCCTGCCACCGGCGGTCAGGAACCCGCGCCATCCTCACGTGAATGCGCGTCGCGGCTACGGTTGACCACCTGTTCCTGCGTGATCTTACCTTGCTCGTAGAGTTCCTGCAACGAGTCTTCAAGCAACATCATGCCGCGGTCGCGGCCGGTCTGGATAAACGAATCGATCCGGTACTCCTTCTTCTCCCGAATCAAGTTCCGAATCGCGGAGTTGGTGATCATGATCTCGAACGCGGCCACCATACCGGACTGGTCCGCGCGCGGCACGAGTTGCTGCGCGACCACGCAGAGCAGCGTGGACGCGAGCTGGGTCCGGATCTGCTCCTGCTGCGTCGAAGGGAACGCGTCGATGATGCGGCTGATCGTGCCGGCCGCGCTGTTGGTGTGCAGGGTGGCGAGCACGAGGTGGCCGGTTTCGGCCGCGGTGATAGCGGTCTGCATGGTCTCCAAGTCGCGCATTTCGCCCACAAAGATCACGTCCGGATCTTGGCGCAACGCGTCGCGCACCGCGCTGGGGAAATCGGGCACATCCACACCCACTTCGCGCTGCGTGATGAGCGAGCGCTTGTGGTCGTGATAGTACTCAATCGGATCTTCGATGGTGATGATATGGTACTCTTGGGTGGTGTTGAGGTAGTCGACCATCGATGCGAGCGTGGTGGACTTGCCCGACCCTGTAGGGCCGGTGACCACGAAGAGCCCTCGGGGCTTGGCGAGCACTTGCCGGATCTGCGGCGGCAAGCCCAGGTCGTCGAGCGAGAGCATCTGCGACGGGATGGTGCGCAACACGATGCCCGTGCGCCCGCGCTCTTGGAACACCGCCACGCGGAAGCGCACCTTCTCTTCGTCGAATTCAAAGGAGAAGTCTGCGGAACCTTTCTCCTGCAACTCCCGCTGCACCGACTCAGGCGCGATGCTCTTCATGAGCGCGTACGTGTCCTCTTCCGTGAGCGGGGCCGTGTTGAGCGCCCTGAGCATGCCGCTAATGCGCAGCACCGGCGGCCGGCCCACGGCCAAGTGGATGTCCGAGCACTTCTTGCGCGCGGCCGTGTGGAGGAGCTTGTTGACTTGGATCATAGCAGTGGTGCCGTGGCGACGCGCCGCGTCCAGGCGCTACGCCGGAATGCGCCACGGGCCGCATGGTGCGGCCCGTAGGTCAGAGTTTGCAAGCCAGGGCGTGGAGACGCAGAGCCGGGCTAGCCCTCCTGCCGCGTGATGCGAATCACTTCGTCGAGCGTCGTGACACCGCCGAGCGCCTTGCGCACGCCGTCCTCTTCAAGCGAAAACATGCCGTGCTGCCGCGCGGCCTTTCGGATTTCAGACGATTGGGTGCGTTTGAACGCGAGGTCGCGCAGAACATTGTTCATCTCCATCAACTCGAAGATGCCGCATCGTCCGCGGTAGCCGCTGCCGCGGCAGTTGGCGCACCCAGCACCGCGGTACCAGGTCGCGTCCTTCACGTCGTCTGGGTTGAGCCGCACGATGCGAATGTTCCGCTCCTCCTCTTGGAAGGGCGTCTTGCACTGCTGGCAGATGGTGCGCACGAGGCGTTGGGCCATGACCGCTTGGATCGACGATGCGACCAAGAAGGGCTTCACGCCCATGTCAATAAGACGCGTGATGGCCGACGGAGCGTCGTTGGTGTGCAACGTGCTAAACACCAAGTGGCCGGTCAGCGCGGCCTGAATGGCGATCTGCGCCGTCTCGGTGTCACGAATCTCGCCAACGAGGATAATGTTGGGCGCTTGGCGGAGCATGGCCCTGAGGATCATGGAAAAGTCGAGGCCGATACGCTCCCTCACTTCACACTGGTTGACGCCCGAGAGGTTGTACTCGACAG
Source organism: Planctomycetota bacterium (assembly GCA_024278415.1). The sequence goes on from JAJRTI010000089.1 coordinate 6,371, forward strand.
GGTTCTCGGCCGTGATAATCTTGCGGTCAGGCCGGTTGAGTTCGTTGAGTGCGGCGTAGAGCGTGGTGGTCTTGCCCGAGCCGGTCGGGCCCGTAACGAGGAAGATGCCGTTGGGCCGCTTGATGATGCCGGTGAACCGGCGGTAGTCATTCTCGTGGAACCCCAGTTCGCCGAGGTTCACGAGAATGGATTCCTTGGCCAGAATACGAAGCACCACGCTCTCGCCGTTGGTGGCCGGCAGGCACGACACGCGGAAGTCGAAGCCGCGGCCTCCGACCTTGAGCGTGATACGGCCGTCCGTGGGCCGGCGCTTCTCGGCGATGTCGATGCCGGCCATGATCTTGACACGCGAGATGATGGCGCCCTGGAGGCGCTTGGGCGGCGAGTCGATTTCCTGGCACACACCGTCGATACGGTACCGAATGCGAAGCTTGTTCGCCATGGGCTCGATGTGGATATCGCTCGTCCTTGCCCGGATGGCTTCGGTGATGACAAGCGTCACGAGCCGGATAATCGGGGCGTCGCCATCGTCGGCCGTGCTGCCGCCTCCTTCTTCGCCGCCGGGGCCCATCTCCGACTCGCTCATGCTGAATTCCGACTCGGTCATGCTCATGTCGCTGTCGGTGAACTCTTGCAGCATGTTGTCCACCGTCGACTCTTCAGTCCCATAGTACTTCTCGATCGCGTCGGCCACCTGCTCGGGCGTGGCGAGCACGCACCGGATCTCGGTGTTGAGAATGAAGCGCAGGTTGTCGAGCGCATAAAGGTCGAGCGGGTCGGTCATGGCGACCGTGAGCGTGGTGGCCGTCTTGGTGAGCGGCAGGATATTGTGCTGTCGCGCAATGTTTCGCGGCACCGCCTCGATCGCTTCGGCTTGCGCCACGACCTTGGCCAAGTCGACCATCTCGAAGTTGAACTGCTCCGCGAGCGCGGCGGTCACGTGGGCTTGAGAGCACGAGCCAAGTTTCACCAGCGCCTCTCCGATCTTGATGCCCTCCTCTTGTTGTAGGGCCAGGGCCTTCTGGATGTCCTCGTCGGTAATGACGCCCTTGCTCTTGAGAGTTTCGCCCAGAGGCATTCGCTTTGCCATGACAGGTCACCTCAATTTAGCGTGAGTTGTTGGGGTCGAGGCCGGGGCATGGGGTATCGCCCCGCGCGGCCGGAGCGCCGTCAGTCGGGCGGCTCTTTGGCGTCAATTGCGCAACGAAATCCGGAGTCCATATACGACCGATTCGCGTTGCCCTCCTTGCGGGACGTGCACCCCAGCTTGTGGCCGAGCCCCCCCCGCCTGAAGCGGTGCCGGTCGTCGCTGCCGTAGCGGGAATCGCACCATTCCCACACGTTGCCTACCATATCAACGCACCCATATGGGCTTCTGCCGCTGGTAAACTTGTCGACGGGCACTGTGCCCTCCGCACCGTAATTGCAGCGGCTTTCGTCCATCTCGTTGCCCCAGGGGTACTTCCGGCCATCGATACCACGCGCGGCCTTCTCCCACTCCTCCTCCGTCGGCAGGCGTTTGCCCACCCACTTGGCGTAGCCCTTGGCCTCGTGGAAGGAAATGTTGCACACCGGGTGTTTCTCCTGGCCACGGGGCACTTCGCCGTTGGGCCAATGGCTGGGCATGGGGTGCTTGGTCGCCCGGCAGTACTTGTAGTATTCCGCGTTGGTCACCGGATACTTATCGATGTAGAACGCTTCCAACGTGAGTTTGTAGGGCCGGCGCAGGAGCCCTTGCTTCTGGTCGCCAAAGATAAACTCGCCGGCCTCCACGTAGCACATGTTGCGCACGAGCATCTTCTTCTTGACCGCTGCAAGCTTCTGCTGCACGTCCCGCCGGTCGGGCGCGAGTTCCAGCGCCTTCTCGATGCGCGCGTGCGCGATCTCGTAGCGCTTGCTTTTGATGTGTTGGTCGGCCTCGGCGACGAGTTCGTCGGCCTGGTGACTGAGTTGTGCGCCCAACCCCTTGGCCGCGATTTGGTAGAGCTTGGCCGCCCGCGCGTTGTCCGGGGCGAGTTCGCATACGCGATCGAGCAACCGCACTGCGTCCGCAAACTTCTTCTTCTCAATGGCCTTGCTCGCCGCGCCCGTGGTGCGCTCGATAAACTCCTCTCTCGCCCGGCGTGTTTGCGCTTTGCCGGACTCGACGACCTTCGCGAGCGACTCGTTCTTGGGGTCGAGAGCCAACGCGGCGTCGTACGCGGCCACGGCCTCCTCGAACTTTTCCTCCTCCGTCAGCTTGGCGCCCTGCGCAACGTTCACCCGCACGTCGCGCTCTTTGACCTTTTGCGGGATCACCTCCAGCGCCTTCCGCACGCCCTTATCCTCGGGCCGAAGCTTCAGCGCCTCTTTCAGATGTTTCTCGGCGTCTTCGTAGCGCAACTGTCTGATGAACTCTTGGGCCTTGGTGCGGTGGTCGTTCAGGAGTTGCTCCAGCTCCTGAGCCCGCTCGAGCACCTTCTTGCCCTCCAGATACTCCGGCACCAGATCGACAGCCTTCTGGGCCACCTCGACCGCGCTGGCATAGCGGTTCTGGTTGATGAACTTGCGCGCTTGCTCTAAGCAATCCAAGGCCTTGTTGTAATCGTTCAGATCGAGCCCGCAAGTGCCGCAGAACGCCGCGCCAATGCGGTTTTCGTTGCCACACTGCGGGCACTCTTGGAAAAGGCCGCCGCCGCACCCCTGACAGAACTTGACGTCCTCGCGATTGCGTGCGCCACACCCCGGGCAGGTCGGCAAGCCCAAGATCATCGGGTCCGACGCCACTTCAGGGGGATGGCTGATCGCCGCGTCGAGCGCCGCTATCATCTCCTCGCACGTTTGGTAGCGTTTTTCACGGTCCGGCTCGACACACTTAATGATGACCTCGCGCAACTCGAACGGGATGTCCGATTCCCGAATCATGCTAGGCGATTGGCCGGTCACCATCTCGTACATTGTCGCGCCCAGCGCGTAGATGTCCGCGCGCTGGTCCACGCTCTTCGCGTCCGTCTTCTGCTCCGGCGGCATGTAGGATAGCGTGCCCATGCCGTAGCCGGTCTTGGACAGTTCGTCGCCGCTGGCAACCGCGGCCAAGCCGAAGTCCACGATCTTGGGCACGTCATCCTCGCCGAGCAGGATATTGGCTGGCTTGATGTCTCGGTGGATAATCTCCCGCTTGTGCGCGTACGACAAGCCTTGCGCGATTTGGCGAGTCAGCTTGATGGTCGTATCCACGCTCAGCTTGCCTTCAGAGCGGATGCGCTCCTTCAAGCTGTCACCCTCCACAAACTCCATCGCGATATAGTATCCCCCCTCGTCATCGTTCACATCATAAATTCGGATGATGTTGAAGTGGTTGAGCGCGGCAATGGCTTGGGCTTCGCGCAGAAAGCGCTCGACCCCGGCCTCTTGCTCCTCAGCCACAGGGAGCAGGCGTTTGAGCGCGATGTGGATCTTGAGCTTGGTATCGATGGCCTCGTAGATGGCTCCCATGCCGCCTTGGCCGATGGTGCGCACGATCTCGTACCGCCCGTGGCCGCAGGAAGTCGGCACCTCGGGCTCGCCCGACTCTTCTCCGGCCTCGCCCACTTGCTCCACGTCAGCCACCGAACTATCCCCGTTGCTCTCCGCTTGCGCCTCCTCCTCATGTGGCGCCTCGGTGGCGCTGTCACAGTGCGGGCACGTGGCGACGCCGTCCTCGACCTCTTTTTCGCACGTTGGGCAGATCATCTCGTAACAGGTGGGCCAAGAACCAATGATCCCGCACCAGCCCCATGCACGAAACGACATCGCCCGCAACTAGGGCCAGTGCAGCAGGGAAAACCACGCCTCCTAGCGACTGAATTGTAGCTCGCAGTGGGCCGTGTGTCAACACGGCGCGGCGCTTGGCGCTGGGCGGGGGTGAGAGCGCCGCGCCACGTCACAGCGACCGGAAGTTCTCCTGCCGGCAGAAGTACGTGTGGTTTGCGTCGTGGAAGTTGTGCGCCCCCACGTATGCCGCGCGCACGTGATAGATGATGTGGTCCCCGTCGAACTGCCAGTCTACGTACTGGAAACCGGTCTTGCGCACCGAGTCCTCTGGCGTGTTCTCGTAATGGTCCTCCATGAGGACCTTCTTGCGCTCCCAAGTGCGCAGGTCGGCCGAGCAGAAGATCGACAGCCGGTTCCGCCGAATCCGCGCCGGCTCGTTGGCCATGTCGTTCACCAGCGTCCAGTAGAGGCCCGTCTCAGCGTCGCGCCGAATCGTGAACTTCGACAGGCCGCCCGGGAAATCGATGAATCCGGCCGCAGGATCGAACGTGAGCGTGTGCGGGTCTCCGATCTTGACCATCGCGGCCTTGTTCAGCACCGGGTCCGAATGGACGCGCAGGATGTTCCACAGGCCACCATCGGGCCCCTCGACCACGTTGCCTTCGAGCCAGCCCGCGGCCATCTTCCCACCGCCGAACTCCGGCGGATCGGTCTCTGGATCGTACGCCAGCTTGTTCGTGATGGTCCAGTTCGACGCCTTCAGCAGATCCGCATCCTCCGGCGCCGAGACGACACAGGCCTTGAAGCCTTTGGGCCAGTTGAGCGGGTCGTTGTCCTCGAACGCGCGCCAGATTCGGCCCTGGGCCACCAGCACGGGCACGGGCGCACAATGGAAGTTCGGCGGATCGTGGTATGGCCCGCCCGGGAACAGGAGGCCCGTGTCCCCGTCCTTGGGGTGTGTCCAGGTGTACCCCCCATCCTCAGAGCGCCGAATCACCACACTGCCGTACTGCGCGGACACGCCCATGAAATACACCGCGTCGCGATGCACGAACAGCGTGCTCCAATAGCCGCCGGTGATGTGCGTGATGTTCCGCCAAGAGCGCCCATCGTCGCTCGAACGGTAGATGCTCGACATGTGCTCTTCGTTTTCAAGGTTCCGCGGGCAGCCTTTCCCGAAGTAGTCGTGCGACGCGAGCAAGTCGCCATCAGGCAGCCGCACGATGCTTGGGCTGCCGAGGTAGCACTGGGTACGCGGGTCTTGGTAACGGACTTCGCTAATCCACATGCCGAGGGGTCTCCTATGCAGGGCCGGCCGCGTCAGCCGCGGCCATCGCGGCGAAAGCGCAGCATTCTACTGACGCGCCCGAGCCCGGTCAACGCCCACGCGCCTGTGCTCACGCCAGTGAGCACAGGCTGCCGTGTAATGATGAGACGGCTCAATCCTACCGCACGGTCCGTCGCGAGTGTCCAGGGGCAAGTTGAGCGAGGCGCGCTCACTCCCCGATCGCCCAGTGCATGATCTCTTGCTGCGTGGCTCGGCCGCGTGGGAGTTCCTTTGCGATCACGCCATCGCGCATAACGAGGACGCGGTCGCTCATGCCGATGACTTCGGGCAGTTCGGACGAGACCATGAGGATGCCCACGCCGCGATCCGCGAGTTGGCTCATCACCCTGTGGATCTCCGCCTTCGCGCCCACGTCGATGCCGCGGGTGGGCTCGTCGAGCAGGATGGCCTTGGGCGCCGCGTTGAGCCACTTGCCGAGCACAACCTTCTGCTGGTTGCCGCCGCTAAGTTGGCCCGCCTTCGCGCTGGGGTTCGGAGGCGACACGCCCAGCTCCGCTATGCGCTGCTGGGCGAGCGCGCGTTTGCGGCCGTGGTCGATCCGGCCTAGCAGACCCGCCAGCCGGGGCAGAATGGGATAAGCCATGTTGTCGTCGAGCGCCATGCCGAGGAAGAGGCCCTCGCCGCGGCGGTCTTCGGTGACCAGGGCAATGCCCGCGTGAATCGCGTCCGCGGGCGAGTCGATGGAGACGCGGTCGCCATCGACGAACACCTCCTTCGCCTCCACCGGATCAGCGCCGAAGATCGCGCGTAGCAACTCCGTGCGCCCCGCGCCCATGAGCCCCGCGACCCCGACGATCTCTCCCGCATGCACGCTCAGGCTCACCTCGCGCGGCGTCCCTCGCCGGCGGAGGCCCGCAACCCGCAGCACCTCGCGGCGGGTCGGCGTGTTGGTCTTGGGAAAAACATCGTCCAACTCCCGGCCCACCATCATCTCAATCAGTTCCTCCCGCGTCGTGTCCGCCACGGCCTTCGTGCCGACCTTCGTGCCGTCACGCAGCACGGTCACCCGATCGCACACCCGGAAAAGCTCATCGAGACGGTGCGAGATGTAAACGACCGTCACCCCCTGGCCTTTGAGCGTATGGATGACTTGGAAGAGCCGCTCGGCCTCTTGATCGCTCAGCGCGGACGTGGGCTCGTCCATGAGGATCAACCTTGCATGGCTGGCCAGCGCGCGAGCGATTTCGACCAGTTGCTGCACGCCCACGCCCACGTCTCGAACCAGCATGCGCGGGTCGGCTTCGATGCCAAGCTTGGCCAACGCCTCGCCCGCGCGCGCATAGACCTCGCGCCATTGCACCGCACCGGCCTTGTGCGCCAGCCGCCCTGCGAAAATATTCTCCGCGAAGCTGACATCGGGGATGAGGCTCAACTCTTGATAGATGATCGCGATGCCCCGGCGCTGTGCTTCGAGCGGATTGCCCGGCCGGTAGGGCTGGCCATCGAACTCCACGCTCCCCGTGTCCGGCCGATGGACGCCGCTGAGGATCTTCAACAACGTCGACTTGCCCGCGCCGTTTTCGCCCACGAGTCCATGCACCTCGCCCCGCTTCACCTCGACGCTCACGCGGTCGAGCGCCTGCACGCCGGGGAAGCGCTTGGAGATGCTCCGCATCTGGAGCAGGGTGTCGGTCTGGGCCGCGGGCACGCTGGAGCCGCCTACTTCACGTGTTTGAACCACAGCGTCTGCACGAATTCATTGTACCCGGCCGTGTACACGGTGGGCTCGAATGCCAATTCCTGTCCCAAGCCGTATTGCGGCTTCGCGTACTGCTTCGGTCCGGCCGTCATCCCGCCGAAGCCGCGAGTGTACACGGTGACCTCGTTCACCTCTGCGAGGAGGTCGGGCACCTCGATCACCTCTGTCTTCGGCCGGCCCGCCTCATTCTTCTCATCGACTCGCCAGTTCCATTGCCTCTTCACGATCTTCGCACTGGCGTCGGCGAAGTATTGAGACAGTTCCTCGATCGGCGCCTTGCGTTCCTGTGAGACGAGCAGGTAGAACTTTTCGATACCCGTACTCTGGTCGAGATATGCCCAATTGCGCCCGGGCGGCAACTCGTATACGCGAGCCGGCTGCACCGGATTGCGCCCGCCGGGCAGGATGGCTTCGTTGGGGAAGAAGGGATCGATCTTCCCTGTTGAATCCACCTGGAACGCATACACGTAACACGGCCGTGAGACGCGGAGCCGCAACTTATAGTGGTCCACTCCGCTGCGCAACAGCGGCGCCGAGCCCTGCTGCGACCCCTGAGCATTGAGGTACCGGCGAAGCACGCGCACGCGGCTGTGCTCCTCGCTCTGGAGCGCGTAGAGCACGTCGAACTCGACCTTCACCTGCTTCCACTTCGGCAAGCGCACCATCTCCTTGGTGTCTTCGAGCACGCGCATGAACGCGACCGCTTTGCGCGCGTAATCCGGGCCGTAGTTGGCCGCCACCTCACGTTGGAGTTTGGCCAGATCGGGCACCGAGCCCTGCGGCGTGATCGCGGTGGACTTCTTGTATTCCGCCGCGGCGCACGACACGGCTATCGCGCAACAGCAAGCGAACGCGAGCATCCTGCAAGTCCCTGTGGGGATCGACCGCGTTCGTAGCACGCTCGTAAGAGCGGTGCTGTCTGGTGGCGTGGAGGGCCCAGAGCGGAACGCACTGACGTGCGTGCTACCAGCGGCAAATCGCGCCCTCGGACGATACGGACTTGCGGAATGCCGTACGAAGCTGAAGCGTCGGGATTTCATGGTACTGGGCCTCCGGGTGCCAGGGGTCGTGGGTGGTCTTACTGTCCTGCGGCTCCGGCGATCTGCTCGGCTTGCTTGGCGAACCGTCCGTTGGGCGCGATTTCGAGGTACTTCTTCGCGTCCGCCGCGGCGCCGACCTTGTCGCCAAGGTGTTGATAGCGCACGATGGCTCGCGTGATCCGGGCCATGTTGAACTCAGGGTCGATCGCCAGTGCCTTCGTCAGGTCCGCCTCAGCGAGTTTATACTTCTTCAGCGCGTTGAGGTACACACCGGCGCGGGCCATGTACGCGCGCTTGTGCTTCCCATCGAGCGTGACGGTTTCGGTCAAAGCTGCGATAGCTTCGTCCCACTTGTTGAGCCGCGTGTAGAGCACGCCGAGGTTGTATCGGTAATCGGCGTTCTGGGGCTTCAGTTTGATCGCGTGGCCATAGTCGGCGATGGCTTGCTGCGCGGTCTCTTCGCTCAGATTGCGGCCGAGCAGCCGCACGTGGCATTGGGCGCGGTTGCTGTATGCGTCGGCGTAGTCTTGCTTGGCCTCAATCGCGCGGTTGAAGTCGGCCATGGCCTCTCGGAGCTTGCCTTGCGCCATGAGGATGCCGCCGCGGTTGTTGAAGACCTTGTGGTGGTTGGCTTCGGTTTTGGGCGCGGCCTTCAGGTAGCGGCTGTAGAAGTCCAGCGCCTTGGCCGGGGCGTGTTGGACTCGGTGATAGAGGTAGCCGAGCCGGAAGAGCACTTGCGGGTACTCGGGATCGATGCGCAGGACTTTGAGATAGACGTCGAGGGCCTTGGCGTCCCGGCCTTGGTCGTAGAAGTGGTCGCCCTTCTCGATCATCTTCGCCGCGGGGCTGCCGAGCGCGACCGGCTCTGCGGGCGCGTCGGCCGCGACCTGCAACGGCGCGACATTCGCCTCCCCTTCCAGATCCTTCATGCGCGGCAGTTTACCCCTCACCGTCGCCTTTTCCGCACCGGTCTCGATATCCACCAGCACCACGGCCAACTCGTAGCGCTTCTGGATCGCGAAGATGTCGCCGCACACGATGTAGCGTGCGCCCACGAGCTTGCCCAACTCGACCTGCTTGGATTCGTCGAACGCCGCGGACAATTGCTGCCCCTGCTGTGCCAGTACTTGGTCGAGATAGCGCCGGGTGAAGATGACGATCTTGCCGTCCGCCGCCTCGCTCAGGAAGGAGGGCAACAACGATGCAATGTACTCGCCGACCGCGCTGCGCCGGCTTGGGGGGGTGAAGAAGTAGTACACCGCAAGCCGCGGCTTCTCGCCTGCGGGCACCAGCTTCTGGAGCTGCGCGTAGATGTCCTCCGCGAGCTTCTTAAACGCCGCGTCCGTGCCCACAGGCTCCGCGGCCGCGGGCTGGGGCGCTGGAGCGGAGACGGCGGGCGCCGGCGCCGACGTCGGCGTGTTCACGACGGCCGGCGCCTCGATGGCCGGGGCCGCTGCCGGCGGCGCGGGAGTTCGCGGCGTACTCTGGCATCCAGCGATGGCCAAAGCCAGCAGCAGCGTCATGGATAATGTCTGTTTCACGGCCGCCTCCTTGTTTGCCTGTTGCACCTGAACCGGCTGCACTATAGGCCAGTGCGCCGGAGACTGTCAAGAACTCGCTCTCCAGACCGAAACGCAAAGCCGCGCGGAATCGGACACAAAAAAGCGTCACATTTCACCCGAGCACAAGAGGGATAGCGCCCCCGCCGACCCCGCGCCGGCGGAGCGACGGCTTATGCACAAACAGCGACTCACCTGGAGGCTGGGGCTATCAACGCCGCACAGTAGTGCAAAAGCCTGCTCCCACCGACGCGGGGTCGGTGGGGGCCAGTGAGGTGAGACCGCTCTTTGCACTCGGCTGAAATGTTACAACCAATCAAAGCAGCGTGTAGTAGTCGATACTGGGCAATTCGCGGTAGAGGCCCGTGTTCCAGCAGAGCTGCCGCGTGGCCCAAGTGACCTCGCCCAAGCGCGCAGCGAAGCGCGCGTAGGCCAGATCGTGCGAACGGAACACGTCGAACGCGTCCATGCACAAGCCGGCCCCCACGCCGCGGCCTTGCGCACTCGGCACAACCCCGATCGCGCAGATCGCGCCGAGCTTCTTGTCCGGTGTCTCTTCGAGGATTGCGAAGCCAACGGGCTCGCC
>JAJRTI010000903.1 GCA_024278415.1 Planctomycetota bacterium
CGCATCATCTGCCGCGCGGCGAAGATGCCGTACGTCGCGTGCCGGCGGCCCTGCTCGTCCATGTATCCGCAGCCGTGATACTCGTTGTCGCAGGCCCACGGCTGCGCGGTGCCGTCCAGATACACGCCGTCCACGTCGAAGTCGTCCATCGTCTTCGCGATGGCCCACGCGAGGTAGTCTTGCCAGGGGCTGTTGTAGCAGACAATGTAGTCGCGCTGCTCGGGCTGGCGATGGTATCCGCCGCCGCGGGGGTGTTTGAGGCACTCGACGTGATACGCGTCCCAGTCGGGATGGATGTTCGACATTTCGTATCCAAAGTACGGCAGCAGTTGGATGCCGTGTTTGTGGCAGGCGTTCACAAGGCGATGCAGCGCGGCCGGGTCGCCTGGGATGTGCGAGTTCTGCACGGGCGTCCAGTGCTCGTGGAAGCAGATCGTGCGCACGCCGAGTTGCTGGTACCTGTCCAGCGTCGTTAGTGCCGGGCCCGCGTGCGCGAGCGAGGCCGCCTTTCCGAACTTGCCCGCGACGAGAGCGACGCCCCGGTCCACGCGGCCCGGGCCGCCGGCAGCTTTCACGGGAACGGTCTGCACGATGCCCGCCTGCCGGTGCAAGCGGTCGAAGGTCTCCAGCAACCGCGTGTGCGCGTCCGGCTTCAGCGGTCCGGCGAACCCGCGCGGCTCGCGCTGCACGCCGCTGATCGCGAACTCGTCCACGTCCATGTCGCACGCGCCCGTTCCAAGGATCAGCTTGCCGCCGCGCAAGTCTTCCGGCTGCGTGCGCAGCAGGCCTTTGTAGCCGCGCCGGGCGAGCAGCTTGCCATCGCCATATAGGCGCACCTCCTTGCCCCAGGAGACCGCAATGTGGCGCCACTCGCCGCGCTTCCACTTGCACCGCGCGCCGAACACGATGGGATACTTTCCGTCCGGCGCCAGCACGTACACACGCATGCCGCGGTCGTCGACGTTCCAGTAGTAGCCCACGGTGTAGCCGCCGAACTGGAACGTGAAGAAGTTGCGGTTGAATCGCCCCCGGCCGGGGTCGTCGCGTTTCACCGGCGGGTCGGGATCGAAGCGCGGGCGCACCCAGGCTTCGAGCGTTCCCTCGCGCACGTTGAAGTTGCCCTCGGCCGGCCAGGTGATGGACCGCGGCGGCGACCACCTTCGCTTCTCCAAGCCGTAGCCGCCCGAATGCACGATGCGATAGTCCCACACGTCCGGCTTCATCGGCTTCACCGGCGTGGCCTGGAAACCGATGGTGTACGCGAGCGGCTTGTCGAGCTTCGCATCGTGCAGCAGGTTCAGGCGCAGCACAACGCGGCCGTTCTCGCGCACGATTTGCACGGCCTTGTTCTTGTCGGCCGGGCGCCAGTGCTGGTCGCTCTCGCAGAACCAGGCGAGCCCGCGCGATTCGTCGCCGAGCCACACGTAGGGCTTGAACGGGCCTTCCCACCCGTTGGCCGGCAGCGCGCCTACATTGAACGCGCTGCGCCAACGGCCCGGGAAATGATAGAGGTACTTCGCATGCTCGGGCTTGATGGGCACGTCGAGCGTGAGCGACACCGGCTGGCCGGGATGTTTGGGCGTAACGGTCAGGTCGATGCGCATCATGCCGTCGTATTCGACGCGCACGCGGCCGGCGATGCGCAGGCCGCGGCTCTCCAGCGCACCTTCGAGCGTCGCGTGGTCGGGCTTGCGCTCCACGAGCCGCGCGGGCGTCGCGTCCCAGCGCTGCTCGCGGCCCCCGACGCGGGCGATGAACGCGATCGGCCCGGCGAGCACGCTTTTGTCGCGCGTGACGATCTTCGTCGGCAGCACGCCGCGGGCGAACTCGTACGTGCGGCCCCACACGCGCACAGTAGCCGCACGCGCCAGCGTGCGGGCGTTTTCAACTTCGACCGGCGTCCACGGCGCGAACACGTTGTCGGTAATGCCTTCCTTGCAGCCGAGCCAGTCGGGCCGCGGCGGCTTGCGCACCGAGGCCTGCGCGGTCGTGAGCGCCTTGCCGTCCGGCCCCGCCGCGGTCGCCGCGAGCGTGTAGCGGCCTGCCGGGAGCTGGCGCATGTCGATCGTGTGTGCGACGCGGCGCGACGGACCGACCGCGAGCGACGCGACGCGTTGCGGCTTGCCGCCGGGCTGTGCGGCGAGCGTGAGTTCGAGCTTCGCACCCTTCGCCCGCGAGCCCATGCCCGAGAGATCCGCGTCCACGTCTACAAATCCCGCGAGCATACGCTGTTTGATCTTGAGTTCAATCGCGGCCGACACGCGGAACGCGACGCGTCCGCGGGCGATGTCCGCGCACGCGTATTCGAGCACGTACTCGCCGCCGAGCGGGAACAAGCCCTCATGCGGCAGGCCGAATACGTGCGCGACGCGGCGCTGCTTCTGCGTGAAATCGAGCACCTGCTTATCGGGGCAAGTGAGGTGCGCTGTGAACGCAGGCAGGGTAGCCGCATGCGCCAGCATGCGGGCCGCTTCAACCACTTCGCCGGTCACCCTCAGTTCGCTCGGCTTGGGCCGCGCGATCTCGGTGAGCCGCAGCACAGGGCCCGCCGGGCGCAGACGCAGCGTAGCGAAACGTTCGGGCTCGTGAAAGTTCCGCTGCATCCGCGCCCACGAGTATTGGCCGGGCCAGCCGGTGCGGCAGTTCCAGGTCACGTTGAACCCGATCTCGCCAGGCGGCTGAGTCAGGCCGATGGAGCGCCAAGGGACGGCGAACTCCGCGACCCATGCGTCCGGCGCGCGGCCGGTCTTGCAGGTCCATTCGGCGTTCCACTTTTCGTCCATACCTTGGCCGTAGCGTATCACGCCGGCCGCGTTGGCGGAGAACTGGTAGTAGAGCGATCCCCCGGGCCGCGGCGCGAGGAACACCTCGATCGAGTCGTCCCGCCATACCGCTCCGTCGCGCTTCTTGGCATTCGCCACAGGCGACAGGCCTTTGGGGCAGGGGATCCGCACCGCGACGTAGAGCGCCCGCGCGTCGAACGCGACGTAAAACACCGGCTGGCCGGCTGCGAGGCTCTTTGCCCCCAACGCGACGAAACCTGTAGACGCGGCGGCCGCGTCCCATTCGCCCGGCGCGAGCCTGCCATCGATGGTCGGCGCCGCGGCCGCGCGGCGCGCGCTCATGGCTCGTTCGCTCAGATCCGCGGCCTGTCCCACGGAGAGCGTTGCGATGGCGGCCAGGGCAGACAGAACGTGATGCTTCATTGGGCGATTCCCTTGGATGCGCTCAGGACGACGTGACAAGCGTCAACCCAATCGGTGATCCTAAGGCGGGCTCCGCCCGCCCCGCCAAGCCGAGGGGACGGACGGACTGGCATTATACAAGTGCGGGGACAGAGTCCCGCACGTGCGGGAACCCCGCTTTGGCTTACGCACGCCGGCGCGGCTTCGCATACCAGCGGTGATCGAAAACCAAAGCGCCTACGCTGGCTGTTCGTAGTAGGGCGATTCATCGCCCGTCGGCCGGTCAAGCAGAACGGGCGATAAATCGCCCTACCACAAGCCACGTTATCTCGCGTCGCACATATCGACAACGTGTTGTCCCGAGATTTACGTTAAGCGGACAAAGCAGCTCCGCCCGCCCCGCCAAACCGAGGGGGCGGACGTACTGGCATTATACAAGTGCGCCGGCAGAGCCCGCCGCAAGGCGGGCGGCGACGGCGCTTTTGCTGCATGCGCGCGGCTTGTGCGAATTTGCGTTCTCGTAGACATGCGCGCACTGCCCAGGAAAAGCGGCGTCAAGCCGCCGCACTCCAAAGCGCCTCGCCGCAGTCCGTACGCTGCAAGCCGAACGCCCGTAACGCTTCGTCCCAATGGCGCGCTGTGCAGAGAGTCTACGCAACTTCTTGTTTTCCATGCCAGTCCTGCATGGCTAAGGCACTACGCTTTCTCGCAGACTTCGCTGCGAAAAAGGGGCGGCTGCGCTGCCGTCGGGCCGCTTGTAGTAGGGCGATTTATCGCCCGTCTGCCTCGTGAGAGCAAGGACGTTCGACGGGCAATGAATTGCCC
>JAJRTI010000904.1 GCA_024278415.1 Planctomycetota bacterium
ACCTCCTGCTGCTTCCCACCCCGCCTCACGGCGACGCAGTTGCAGGCGGTTACAGGTCGGAGAACGAATACCTGGGGAGGGTTTCCACCTCCCAAACCATGTGCGCTCACAGGCGCACTAGCCGCAGCCGCCAGGCTGCGGCGTCTTGGAGTGCGGCGAAAGCGCAGCACATCGCCGCTTTTCCTGCGCGGCGCGAGGCACTCCCGAATTTACAAGTATCCCCCGCGAGGCAAGCCAAAGCGCCGCGACTGCGGCGCACTCCATAAGCGCGGCGTGCGCTACGTTCGTAGTAAGGGCGTAAGCCCTTCTCTTGCGTCCCCTCGCGCTGCGCTCACGCGCACACTACGAACGGCTCACGCGCACACGACGAACGGCGGCTGAAAAAGGCGTCCGATTCTCGCGAGATTTGCGTTTATACTTGTGTCCACCAAACGCTGTGCAGTCAAGTTGCTTGAAAAGCCGAGGTAGGAGTGAATGCCTGAGCAACTGCTAAAATGCTCGGAGTGCGGCAAGACTTTCCGCGCGCCCGACTACGACGACCAACGCACGTACTCGTGCAAGCGCTGCGGCGGCAAGCTGGACGCTGTTTCCAAGGTGGTAACTCCGTCCCCGGAACAAGGCACAGCCGAGGAACCGGATCCTCTCGTAGGCTCCCAGATCGGCCCCTACAAGATTCTCGCTAAGCTCGGCGAGGGAGGCATGGGCGCGGTGTACAAGGCCGAGCACACGGGCCTGCGCCGGGCGAGCGCGTTGAAACTGCTGCCGCAGCACAAGGCTGAGCGCTCCCAGCGCGCGGTGCAACGCTTCCTCCGGGAGGCCCGTTCCGCAGCCGCACTGTCGCACCCGAACATCGTCGCGGTGTTCTACGTGGGCGAAGCCGATGGGTGGCACTTCATCGACATGGAGTTCGTAGAAGGCGAGAGCCTCCAGGACCGGCTCGAACGTGAGGGCAAGCTGGGCATCCACGACGCGACCGCGATCACGATCGACATCGCCCGCGCGCTCGCGGCCGCGCATGCGAAGGGCATCGTGCACCGGGACGTGAAGCCGGCCAACGTGCTGGTAACCAAGGACGGCGCGGTGAAGGTCGCGGACTTCGGGTTGGCTAAGAACGTGGAAAGCGAAGACACGCTCGTGACCGTCGAGGGCCAGGGCGGCCTCGGCACGCCGTCGTTCATGAGCCCAGAGCAATGCGACGGCCTCCCGCTCGACGGCCGGTCGGACATCTACTCGCTCGGAGTGACGTACTACTACTTGCTCACCGGCGACGTGCCGTTCAAGAGCGACGCGACCGGCTCCGTGTCATACAAGCATCGCTCTACGCCGGTGCCCGACCCGCGGGATCGTGTGGCCGATGTGCCCGACGCCGCGGTGCAAGTCATCGAACGGGCCATGGCCAAGAAGCCTGAGGACCGCTACCAGACGTGCGACGAGATGGCCGCGGCTCTGGCCGACGTGGCGGCCGGCAGACCGGCGAGGCGTTCGCGCGTCGGGCTCGCCAAGCAGCGCGTGGGGGCGAGCGTCCGCCAACGGCCCAAGGCCGCGGCGGCAGCGCTTGTGGGTGTAATGGGTTTGCTTTTCTTGTTGAGCGCGCTTCGCAGTTCTACTGATGCCAAGCAAGCGCCGTCTCCAGCCGTGGCCGGATCAGACCGAAGCCATGAAGTGGCAGAGCCCCGTGCTGGCGAGGTGCGGATCAATCCGAAGGATGGAGCCGAGATGGTCTGGATCCCGGCCGGCGAGTTCCTCATGGGAGCGGACAAGAGCGACAACGAGCGCATCTTCGACAAGTTCGGCTGGGACAAGGACTGGATCGAGAAGTACGCCAAGGACGAAGCGCCCAAGCACAAGGTCAAGCTCGACGGGTTCTGGCTGTACAAGTACGAAGTGACCGTAGCCCAGTTCCAGAAGTTCGTGGACGCGACCGGGCACAAGACCACCGCGGAGAAGGAGGGGGTGGGCTATCACTACAACCCTGACGGGAACAAGTGGGAGAAGGTATCGGGTCTCTCGTGGCGCTACCCCTTTGAGAAGGGCGTGCGCGCCCGTCCTGATCACCCGGTGGTGCAGATGAGTTGGGACGACGCGCAGGCGTATTGCCGGTGGGCCGGCACGCGCCTGCCCACGGAGGCGGAGTGGGAGTACGCGGCCCGCGGGGGCGACACAGGCTTGGCTGGCAAGGCGCACCACGCATTCGTGTGGGGCAGCGATGCGCCGCGGAGGCCGGTGGCGAACATGTGGGACGAGTCGGCCGCGCGCAAGTGGCCAAAAACCAGCCTTCTCAAGTTCCCCAACTACGACGACGGGTACGCGCTCACCGCGCCGGTGGGTGCGTACGCTCCGAACGGCTTCGGCCTGTTCGACATGGCCGGCAATGTTTTGGAATGGTGCAGCGATTGGTATGATGAGGCCTACTACGCGAAATCGCCAGCCGCCAACCTCACAGGGCCACTGTACGGCAAATACAGAGCTGTCCGCGGCGGCGCGTGGGACAGGGCGCCTGACAACTTGCGCGTCTCCAACCGCGGCAGGAGCACACCGGCCAACCGAAGCTCCAGCTTCGGGTTCCGTTGTGCGGGGACTCGTTAGCTCTTTACCCTGTACCCTTTTACACTTTACACTTTTTTACACTTTTACACTTTATCTTTATCTTCCAGCCTGTTCGTAGTAAGGACGTCAGCCCTTCTCTCGCGTCCCTCCGTGATGCGCTCACGCGCACACTACGAGCGGGACGCCTGCGCGCGCTACGTTCGTAGTAAGGGCGTCAGCCCTTCTCTCGCGTCCCTTCGTCATGCGCTCACGCGCACACTACGAACGAGACGCCTGCGCACGCTACGAGCGGGACGGCCCGCGATCACAATCGTAATCTTGATCGTAATCGTCGCCGCGTTAGATTGATGGGGCCGATCAACACTACGATCACGATTACGATTACGATTTGAAATCCACACGAAAGGCAAGAGACCCCATGCCATCTGACGCGAAGGCCCGCGCGCTGATCATCACCGGCTTCGGCCTCAACTGCGAAGCTGAGACCGAGCACGCGCTGAAGCTCGCCGGCGCGGCCGCGAAGCGCGTGCACCTCAACGACCTCATCGCCGGCGACCGCAGCCTCGACGAGTTCCACCTGTTGGCGTTCATCGGCGGGTTCAGCTTCGGCGACCACATCGCGTCGGGCCGCGTGCTCGCGAATCGCCTGAAGCACACGATGCGCGAGCCGCTCCAGAAATTCATCGACGAGGGCAAGCTCATCATCGGCATCTGCAATGGCTTCCAGACCATGACCAAGCTGGGCCTGCTCCCCGGGCTCGACCGCGACTACATGACGCAGACGGTCTCGCTCGTGCACAACGACTGCGGCACGTTCCAAGACCGTTGGGTGACGCTGCGCGTGCGCGGCGAGTCGCCGTGCATCTTCACGCGAGGCATCGACCGGCTCGAAGTGCCGGTGCGCCACGGCGAGGGGAAGTTCGTGTGCCTCGACGACGGCGTCCATAAGCGGCTGTGGGACGAGAATCTCGTGGTGGCGCAATACATCGACCCCTCCACCGGCGAGCCCACGCAGGAGTTCCCCCTCAACCCCAATGGCTCGACCGACGCTATCGCCGGGGTGTGCGACCCCACCGGCCGCATCTTCGGCCTGATGCCGCACCCGGAGGCGTACCTTTTCCCGTTCAACCATCCCCAGTGGCAACGTCAGAAGCTCGCGGGCACGCTACCCGAGCACGGGGCCGGGCTGAAGGTATTCCAGAACGCG
>JAJRTI010000905.1 GCA_024278415.1 Planctomycetota bacterium
CAATGGACAGCGTTTCCGCTTGACGCAACGCTGTTTGGAAGCCCAACGGGCTTCCGGCTTCTAGCCCAGGGTTGCGGCCGCAGGCCGCTACCCTGGGGCCAGGGCAGTCCTATTGAACTTCCCCCCCCATCCGCCCGCCCTACAGGGCGGGCGGATGGGGGGGGAGTGAAGCTGTGCGCCTCAAAACCCAGGGTTGCGAGCGAAGCTCGCTATCCTGGGGAGAGATGGATGTCGTGTCCTCCCGCGTTCCCTTCCCCCTTCCGATCCCGCACGTGCGGGATCGGAAGGGGGAAGGGAACGCGGGAATGGTAGATGGTCGGTGGCCTGTTCCCAGGGTAGCGGCCCGCGGCCGCAACCCTGGGCTGTACGCCGGAATCCCTTCGGGATTCTGCGGAGGGATCGGCGCAAGGGCATGGCCTATGCGCTAAGTTCACATGTGACATCACGCATGTGACACGACACTAGAGGGCGAACGGGGACGGTCACCTGTCTGCGTCTGACTGTCCGCAACATGCCGGCTGCCGCGCGCTCGATGACGCCTCAGTCGTGTCTCCGGATACGCGCCAAGAAGAGCGGTTCGTCCTCCGTGATGGCGATAACGCTGCCGGACCTCCCCTCGGCGTAGGGGTAGAGGGCGAAGTTGTAGCGCGTGACCACGCGGGCGGGTGCAGCGCCCTGTGCCTTGCGCTCCGCCCGACTCAACGGTAGGTGTACTCGCGCCGCGACTCTCTCGACTACGATCGGCCAGCGGCCGCGATCGACGATTCCCATGATGTGGCCTACCGGCCCACTACCCATCTTGGATGGGTCGAAAGCGTACCCCGTGTTCGCTGACTTGGAGACCAGGGCGAGCAAGATGTCGCGGGACTCGGCAATCGGCTTGCCATCGAGCGCGGCGAGGCCGAACGTAGCGAACTCGCGGCTCAGGCCCTCCACTGTCACTCCGTCGCGGAACTCGTGGCCGTCCTTGAAGAAGCCCGTCACCAGCTTCACGTTCGGGGTGTCGATGACCAGCCGCTGCCGCGGCCGGTCCCAGAGGATCGACTCCGAGGCGCGCACCGCGCTCCGGTCGTCCATGGGGGCCAATTCGCCCGCCACCGCGACGGCCACGCTGCTCCGTGGGTCGAACGCGAGCCGCAAGCGCGATCGGATCGAGCTGGGGAAGAAGCGCACGTAGAGCCGTTCGACCTGGCGCGACTTGCCGTTATAGAGGACCTCGCCACGCGGGTGGTACGCCCGCATCGCGGGATCGAACAGCGCCGGCCTGCCGTAGGTGACGGTGAGCGGATTGGCGCACGGCTTAATCGTGTCTGAGAGGAATGCGCGGCCGGCGAGCGCGAGCGTGGCCATGAACACCTCGTCGTTGCCGTGATGGAAGCCAGTGCAGTACGCGTCGTGGCTCGTGCCGTATGGAATCGCGAGCGGCCGCTTGCAGAAGTCGAGGTCGCCGCATGGCAACGGGGCAATGGCCCAAGGCTGGCCGAGTGTGTAGAAGTAGACCGCGTCCCAGTCCAGCCCGGCAGCCAGCGCGGCCATGACCGGCGCGAACTCCGCCCGATAGGGCCTCGGCCGAAAGAAGCTCGACTCATACACCACGAAGGGTTTGCCCGCGACGGCTCCGTAGTTGAAGTTGTAGAAACTGGGCAGCTCAGCCACGAGCGGCCGCCACGGGTAGTGCGGCGCGGTCTTGTCCTTGGTGTAACGGGTCTGGTAGTTGGCCACGGACACAAAGTCCCCCTGCGCGTGCGCATAGTGGGCGTGCAGGTTCAGGTCCGCGTGCGTATTGTGTGCGATGGGAGCGATGTTGATCCCCACACCGGCCGGCGCCTGCGCCCGCGCAACCGCCTCCAACCGCCTGCTGCACTCGATGCACCGATGTGTGACGAACTCCACGAAGTCGCGGCCGCGTTGCTCGGGGAACTTGCTAGCGTCCTCGTAGCACGGTCCAGGCTCGATGCCGCGATCGAGACTCTCCTGCCCGCCAAGCTCGCCCCAGGCCGCGCGAAGGGCCTCGGTCGTACCGTACTTCCCCTTGAGCCATTCCGTCCATCGCGCTTGGAGCGCGGCCTTGAAGTATCGTGGGAGCTTGGCGTACTTCGGCCCGCGGAGCATGGAGTCGACGAAGTGGTTCTCGTTCGTCAGCTCCCACGTGGCGAACGTCTCCTCTTCGGCGTAGCGCTTGCCCGTGTACGGGTTGCGATGGCCCAGGTAGTTGCGGATGTGCTCGACCGACATCTGGAGATACGCGTCGTCCACGTAGCGAAACATGGGGATGCCGTTGTAGTGGAACGGGTCGTACCCGCGGCCCTTCTGCTTGTAGCGAACCGACAATCCCGGCCAGTGCTCACGCAGGGTCGACGACACGTAGCCCAATGCGGTGTTGTGGACGAACAGACCCTCCTGCTTGAGGCGGTAGATCATGTAGTCGTACACGTCCGTGGGCGAACCGTCGCCGCGGCGGCTGGGGTAGAAGCGCTTCTGCCTGGCCGATTCCGCGGTGTAGAAGCAGTCGGACGTGGGCCAGACCCGCACCGCGTTGAAGCCCATGTTGCGCACACGCCGGGCGATGTTATCCACGGCTTCGTACGTCTTGAACGCGCCGGCCTGAAGGTTGATGCCCCAGAACTTGATGCGCTTGCCGGCGAGATAGAAGTGGCCGTCGCGCGCGACGACGTATTGGCCGGGGATGATTCGTGTGGGAGGGCGGAGCGCAAGCTGCTCGTGTTCGGGCTTGATCTTCAGCACCAGGGCAGGCCCAGGCTTACGGGCCTCGCGGCTGTGCACGTTGACCTGCACGATGGCGTCGCCTCTGCGCGGGATGAGCCGCAGCGCCACCCCGCGCTCGAACGCGGCGAGCACTTTGGCCTTGCCACCGAGCCGCTCGAAGCCGCTGACGACAATCTCGTCGCCGACCTTCAGGGTCTTGGGTAGTTCAGCCGTGAGCCATGGGTTCGTCTCGTAGTCCGCGCCGGCTCTGAGTGAGGGCGCATCCGGCCACGCCGCTGCTTCCTCAGGCCAGGGACGCAACATGCGATGCACCGCGAGCAGAGCCCCTTTCTGGGCACCTTGTGAGCGCCGGCGCACGAACTGCACGGACAGACGCAGACTCATGCCGTGGAGGTCGTAGGGCCCCACCAGCTTCAGCAGGCTCGTGTCAAACTTCGCGAGCGCGACGTAGTTCCCGTCGCTCGACAGCGCGAGCAGTCGGTCCCCGACGGAGACGCTTTTGCCTTGGCGAACGAACACGTCCGCTGCGGGCTGAAAGGTGATGGACTTCGTCTTGTCGGCCGCCGGCGTTTCCAGGAGAACGGCGGACATGAGGCAGGCCAGCAGCGGTGCGGTGCGTCGCAACATGGTTCGTTCCTAAGAAAGCGCAAACCGAACCAACCAGACAGACCTGTATACCAAAAAGCGATGATGCTGTCGGGGAAACTTTTCATAGCGGATAGCGTATGGGGGCGGAGCGCCACGCTGGCGGTCCAGGAGGCTGGGGCTATCAACGCCGCACAGTCGTGCAAAAGCCTGCTCCCACCGACGCGGGGTCGGTGGGGGCCAGCGAGGTGAGACCAC
>JAJRTI010000090.1 GCA_024278415.1 Planctomycetota bacterium
GGCGCAGAGGGCGCCCTGACGGTCGCCACTACAAGCGGAGCGCTCCCGCGCTCGCATCTCGGCGGCGCCGCGTTCGACACCTCCGCCATCCATGATGTTAGGCGCGAGGCCTCGGCCTATTGGGGTTTTGCAAGTCGCTCGGGCAGGTACAGGCCCTGACTGGCCGCGCGGTTCTGACGAGCGGCCCAGCCGCTATCGCGGGTGCGGCGCGTCCCCCTCACCCTCTGGGAGAGGGGTGAAGGGTGAGGGCGCAGCCCCCCATCCCAGCCTTCCCCCAAGGGGGGAAGGAGGCTGGCAGACGCGGCCGCGGTAGAGCCCCATCTAGTACTTGGGCTTCACGGCCCGCCCCGTCTCCATGGACTCGGTCGTTGCGGCCGAGAGCGCAAGCGACTTCACGCCGTCGGGATACGGCGAGAGCATCTTGCGGATGTCCCCAGACTCAATCGCCGCGAGGAACGCCTCGTCCTCGGCCTGCGCGGTATCTGTCTCGTTGGGGTGCTCGGCCGTCTCTTCGCCCCGGTGTACGAGCAACGTGTCGCGGTTGTGGAATTCGAGGTACGCGTCGCGGGTATAGATGTCGAGGCCCCGGCGTTTGTTGCCGCTGCGCTGGAAGCAGGCCGAGAAGATCGTGCCCACGAGCCCGCTCTCGAACACGAGCGTCGACGCGGACGCGTCTTCGATCTCGTAGCCCTCCACGTCGTCGTTGAGCAGCTTGTGGCAGCCGCGCGCGACGACCTCGACAACGTCGCCGAAGAGGCAACGCGCCATGTCGAAGGTGTGGGTGGTCTGCTCGAAGTGCTGGCCCCCGCCCTGCGCCTTCTTGATCCACCAGGGCACCGCGTAGATGCCGCCGATCCAGTAGCCCACGAACGCGCCGGCCGGGCTGTCGGCCAAAAACTCCTGCATGACCGGCACGTTGCTCTGGTAGCGGTCGAGGTACGCCACGCCAGCCACGAAGCCGGTCTCCCGAACGCGCTCCGCGATCTCGATGGCCTTGTCGATGTCGCGATGCGCGGGCTTCTCCATGAGGAACGGCACTCCGCGCTCGAGGAGCCGGTCCTCCAGATCGCCGTGCACGTGGGGCGGGATGCCGACGATGACGCCGTCGAGGCCGGCCCTGTCGAGCATTTCGTTTGTGTCGGTGTACGCGTCCGCGCCGATGCGCCCGGCCGTCTCCTGGGCGACCTCAGAGTTGAGGTCGCAAACCGCGGCGAGCACGGCCCTGTCCTTGTCGATCTTCTCGAACGCGGGGATGTGGGTGCGTTGCGCAACGTAGCCGAGTCCGATCATTCCGATTCGTAAAGGCATGTGTGAGGTCTCCCGGAGGCGCGTGGTCTTGTAGGAGGCCGTATGTTAGCGCGCGCGGCATGGCTTGCCAAGCGCCGGCGCCGCACGAATGGCATTGATTGTTGAGCGGCAAATTGCCAAACTAAGTGCACACAATTCCTCGTCCCTCAAGGAGGACCCATCATGGACAAAGTCAGACATGCCGTCATCGGAATCGGTTGGTTCGGCGAGAAGCACTGTGAGGCCGTCGACGCGGTGTCGACCATGGACCTCTCCGCTCTCTGCACGCGCACCGAGTCGCGGCTGGCCGAGGTCGCGGAGCGCTTTGGCGTCGAGAAGACCTATACGGACTACAACGATCTGCTCGCGGATCCCGACATCGATTCCGTGAGCGTCACGACCATGTGGGACCAGCACGCCGCGCCCACGCTCGCCGCGCTCGCCGCCGGCAAGCACGTGTTCCTCGAGAAGCCCATGGCGTCGACCATGGAGGACTGCGACAAGATCGTCGACGCGGCCAAGACGGCGAAGGGCAACTTCATGGTCGGCCACATCTGCCGCTTCAACCCGCGCTACGCGATGGCCAAGCGCGAGATCGAGGAGGGCAAGATCGGCGAGATCGTGTCCATCTACGCGCGGCGCAACATCCCTGCCGCGGTCACCGAACCCATCCTCGACAAGATCGGCCCCATCATCGGCGACGGCGTGCACGACACGGACCTCATGCTCTGGTACACGCAGGACAAGATCGTGAGCGCGTACGCACAGACCGTGCGAAAGCGGGACAAAAAATACCCGGACCTGGGGTGGACGATGTACAAGTTCGCGAGCGGCGCGACGGGCGTGCTGGAGGACGTGTGGTTCCTCCCAGAGAAGACCGCGTTCCAGATCGACGAGCGCATGGAGATCATCGGCACCGAGGGCTCGGTCCACATCCACGAGGTGCACCCCAACCTGTCGGTGTGCGACAAGGACGGGTGGCACAACCCGGACACCACGTACTGGCCCACGTACCACGGCCGGCTCCAAGGCGCGCTCCCGTCCGAACTCGCCTACTTCGCGCAGTGCATCATCGACGGCGTGAAGCCGAGCGTCATCACGCCCGAGGAATCCCGCGAAGCCGTGCGCGCGTGCCTCGCCGCAGAAGAATCGGCCGCCACTGGGCAGATCGTGACGCTGTAGGTCGCGGGCGGAGACGAGCGGGGGCCGTCCCCGCGGCACCGTTGGTAGTGAGGCCCGTCAGGGCCTCCTGCGCATGTGTCCACCGGCCAGACGGAGGCGACCCTTATGGGTCGCACGACGAGCGGGGCGCCGCTTTCCCCATGCCCAAGCTTTGCCACATCACCCTGCTCCTCGCCGCGCCCCTTTGCCAAGCCATGCAATGGGACTGGGAGTATCGCGGCGACCGGCTGCCGGAGCAAGCGCACCCAAGTATTGAGCTGCGCGGCGACGCCAACGCGCGGTCGATCCGGGACGCCGCGCTGCACCTCGTCAACCCGGCCAACGACACCAAGCAGACCGCGATGTACGTCGTCCGCAACATCGGTGCGCTCAACAGCCGCGGGGTCACGGTCGAGGCGCGCATCAAGGCCGCTGCCTGCGGCGGCGAGCACTTCCTTCGCCCCGGCGTGCAGCTTTTCGTTGCGGACAGTTTCTGTGCGGAGGCGCTGCTCGTGTGCGACGGGTACATCGAGACGCGCTATTCGCTCCTGCGCGCAAACCTGCCCACA
>JAJRTI010000906.1 GCA_024278415.1 Planctomycetota bacterium
CTGGAGTGGGCGTACCCGTTTTGGCATCCGGTGTTTATCGAGCGTCGGCTGGCCTTTCACCGACTGCTCGGCGATTACCTCAAGCGCCACCCCTACGGCGACCGTATCAAGACGCTGCCGATTATGGGCGAGTTTGGGACGTTTTGGATGTACGTGAAGTATGGTCTGGTGTCGCAGAAGGAGGTCGACCTAACCGCGGAGTCGTACGTGCGCTCTGCGCTGGACTCAGGGATTCCCGCGGAAACGTGGCTCATGAACCTCGGGGTGGGAGGCCGCGCATACAAGCCGTTCGCCGATCTGGCGCTGAAGTACCACACTGGGATCGGCAACCACGGCGCGGCCGGCCTGCTGCCCTATCAGTCCGCCCAGCATCTCGCGCACATTGCATACGACGAAAAGCTGAGAGCCTACCGCCAGGTGCAAGACCGCCTGCCGTACGCCTTTTTTCACACCGATTGCGAGTACCTTCTCCACACGCCGAACACACAGGGGCAATACCGAGCGTTCCGCCTTTACTGCCTGACCTCCGTCTCGCTCGGCGTCAGCCGCCTGCTCATCACCGCCTCCAATATCCCGTCTTTGGGCCACAAGAGGCCCTGGAAGAAAGTCGAAAAAGGCGCGTTCGATTGGAACAAGATCAAGGACAAGGGCGCGCTTCAGTTCGTCGAATGGCTCAACCGCACGATTGGGCGTCCGGTGAGCGATGCGCCTGAGGCATACTGCACGCTGGCTCAATCCGGCGCGCCCATGCCGGAAGGCGTGGACTTCTCCGACACGGTCAAGCAGCTCAGAACGGGCGAGAAATGGCTCTATCCCCGCTACATACGCACGCCGCTGCTGACGCACTTCGGCCGCTATTGCCATCTCGACTTGAACGCTCCCGGCGGCGCCGGCGAGGCCGTGCTGAAGATGGACGCCGAACGTCTGGGCCAGACGCGGCCTTCGTTCACCTCGTGGGCCTGTGGCGACGGAGTCTACGAAGCGCGGGCGACTCGACGAGATTCGGGCAATCCATGTCTCTACTTCCGCCTCGACGACCGCTTCATCGGCCTGAGCCGGCCGGCGAACCGCGTCGTGGTGAAGGTGACGTTCGCCAACTACCAGAACGCCGCCGGCACGTAGACGCTCGAGTACGATGGGAGCAACGGATGGACCCAGACCGACGCAGTTCGCTTCGCGCCGGACGCAGGCCGCGACATGAAACTCTGGACAGCCACTTTCAACCTCCCGGACGCTCGCTTCGCCAACGCCGGCCCCGCAGGGACAGACTTCGCCATCCGCGCGCTCAAGGGCGCGGACGCAGCGTTCCTGCACGTACGCGTCATACGCGCCGGCGAGTGAGGCCCTCGACCTCCAGGCAATCGGGGGGCGCAGCCCGTCCTGCCAAGTTGGGACGGAATGCGAAGGCATTCCGCTCCCGGTGCACCGACACGCCAAGCATACGCGCGGCGCATGCCGCGCCTACAGACAGAGCTTACATCAGGAGAATCCTCCGTGAGCCGACCCGATCACGCCGTCCAAATCCAACTCCGATCAGGCCATACGCTTCGCGTCGACGTGCTCGCACCACATCTCGTGCGCGTGCGGCTATCGCACGATGGCGAGTTCCCGCAGACGCCGCTGATTCGCTACGGGTTCATTGAGCATCCGCCGCTGTCTGGGGACGAATGCGCGCCGCGTCCCCCCTTCCAGGGGGGACCACAGGGGGGTCGGGACGAGACGGCCCAACGACCTTCGCCGGACCTACCCCCCCTTCAGTTCCCCCCCTTGAAGGGGGGGAATGACGAATGCGCGCCGCGTCCCCTCGTCGACATCCGCGAGACCAACACCAAGCTTACGCTTCAGACCGGCTGCCTGACCGTGACCGCGGACAAGGCGACGGGCCGGCTGCGCTTCACCGACGCGGACGGCAAGGTACTCCTCGATGAATGCGCAGACGCGTGGAGCGATCCGGCCAAGGGCTTCGGCGCGCGGTTCGCCGCGCAAGAGGGCGAGAAGTTCCTCGGATTCGGCGACCAAACCCGAGAGCGCATCGAGCACCGCGGCCACACCGCGTCCATGTGGGTGCGCAACGTTGCGAGCTACATCCCCGTCGCATTCTTCATGAGCACCCGGGGCTACGGCGTGTGCGTGAACACCACCTTCAAGCACACGTTCGACATGGGCGAGACGTCGCCGGAGTGGTTCGGCTTCGAGAGCGAGCGCGGCCGGCTCGATTACTACTTCATGTACGGCCCGAACATGCCAGAGTTGCTCGGCGTGTACACGGATTTGGCCGGCAAGCCGCCCATGCCGCCGCTCTTCTCGTTCGGCCTGTGGTTCCTCTGCCGCATCGGCGCGAACGACCGCGAGGCCGTGGACGACTGCTACAACTTCCGCCGCGAGGAGATGCCCTGCGATCTCGTGCAGCTCGAACCGGGGTGGATGGAGACCCACTACGACTTCACCACCGGCAAATACTGGAGCAAAGAGCGCTTCCCCATGGCCGATTACATGGCGTACGGCCCGCACACGTTCATGGCCGCTATGAAGCGCATGGGCTTCAAACTTGGGCTGTGGGAGTGCAACGACTACGACCTCAGCTTCGAGGAGGAGCGCCGTCTCAAGGGCGAGGCAACGGAGGGCGACTTCGAGCCAGACGTGGCCGGCTACGAGGTGGACGAGCACCTGGCCGGCCAAGTCTGGCAGGACCGGCTGACCAAGCCCGACGAGCCCTGGTTCGAGCACCACAAGAAGTTCATCGACCAGGGCGCCGTCTACTTCAAGCAAGACGGTTCGAAGCAGGTGATGGAGCATCCTGACCGGCTCTACGGCAACGGCATGACCGACGCGGAGATGCACAACCTGTATCCGCTCATCTATTCGAAGCAAATGTATCTGGGCTACCGCGAGCACACCGGCCAACGCGCGCTCGGTTTCACGTCCGGCGGCTTCACCGGCGTGCAGCGCTACACAGGCACGTGGACCGGCGACACCGGCGGCGGGCCGGAACCGCTCGTGGCGATGCTCAACCTTGGCCTCTCCGGCCACTCGTTCGTCACCTGCGACATGGAGGTCACGAGCAAGGAGGGCATCCACTTCGGCTTCCTCCAGCCCTGGGCCCAGGTGAACAGTTGGAACTACTTCCGCCACCCCTGGCTGCTGGGCGACGAATTGAAGCCGATCTTCAAGTTCTACGACGAACTGCGCTACCGCCTGATCCCTTACATTTACTCCTACGCGCACGTGTCGCGGCTCACCGGCATGCCGATCATGCGCGCCATGCCGCTCGCGTTCCCCGACGACGAGAAGTCGTACGCGCTGGTCCATCAGTACATGCTTGGCGACGAGTTGCTCGTGAACGCGTTCGAGCCGGACGTGTATCTGCCTGCGGGCGAGTGGATCGACTACTGGACCGGGGAGCGGCACGCGGGGCCGAAGGAGTTCGTGTACGAGCCCCCAGCAAACCGCGGAGGCGCGCTGTTCGTGCGCGCGGGCGCGATCATCCCCATGTGGCCCCTCATGCAGTACGTCGGCCAGAAGCCCGTAGACGAGATCACGCTCGACATCTACCCCGGCGCGGACGCGGAGTTCTCGCTCTACGAGGACGACGGCATCTCGTACGACTACGAGAACGGCAAGGTTGCGACGACGCGCATCGAATTGAAGCCGCGCTCCGACGGCCTGGACGTCGCCATGGGCAAGCGTGAAGGCCGTTACAAGGGCATGCCCCCGCGGCCCGCATTCGCGCTCAAAGTGCACACGCCACTGACTCCAGCGACCGTGGAGCAAAACGGCCGCGCCCTGCCCTTGGATCCGCGTGGCTGGGCCTACGACCCTGCCGGCCAGACGCTTCTGATCCGCGTCCCGGCCACTGAGAACGCCACCCGCGTCGCGATTCGGTAGAGCCACTTGCAAAACCCCAGTTGTCCTACCTGTGCTGTGGCGCCGCAAGCCGGCGATGTCGCGTTTGTAGTAGGCCCGTGAGGGCCTTCCGCTCGGGTGGCGCATCGCCATCGGCGCAGAGGGCGCCCTGACGGTCGCCA
>JAJRTI010000907.1 GCA_024278415.1 Planctomycetota bacterium
ATCGTCACTGAAAACGAAGAGGGGCAGGGGCCTACTTTCTGCCTTCTTGCCGTGATCTTCGACACCCGACGCGAACCATCCCCTAGCCCGTACCCCCACCCACAGCTCATCCGGTGTTCCCCGGCCCACGACCACGTAGCGACCTCTTTTCAGCAGAAATCGCGGGGTTTTCCTCAGCCTGCCCACCTTCGGGAATTTCACTCCCGTGAAGCCCGGCCAGACCTCCAGAGGCATCCCAGAGAAATAGTGTATCGGCCAGTGAATCACCAGCCCAACTCGAACCCTGGGCAGCGAAGAACCAGCAGAAATCCTGACAGATATACTGAGTTTATCGCCAGCAACGCGTATCTTCTCCAGGTAATTGATCGCGCCGTGCGCGAAAGGTAGCCGTGCCTCCGCCCAGAGCTTGACCCCGTTCTGTGGCTTGTCGAGATGAATCTTCCGAACCTTCCCCGCCCGGCATTGCTGAACCTGTGAGGCCCAATCCCACTGTGCGATAAAAAAGCCCACATCCATAAGCTCGCGGCCTCCCTTCTTCACAAGCACTGCGCCATTGGGGGTCACCATGATATCCGCACCCGGTATGCGGAGGGTCGGAGGTAGATCGCTGCCCTCGCACTGCACCGGGCGCAACATCACCCAGGAGCAACATAGGCCTACCAGAAACACAATTAGATACACGAAGACGCCTGTAGCGGTTTGTCGGTTGCGCGCTCCAAGCATCTTATCGGCCCTTTCGTGCCATACCATGACCTGAACCTGCCACCGCTTCGGGCTCGGATGAATCTAAACACCCGAGTTCCTTGCAATTGCAAAACCCCACGAGGGGCGATGCATCGGCCCCATGACTTCGTCGCTTATACACGGCCAATTCAAGCTTGTCAAGCCCTTTCTTGCCCCCCCCCCCCTGTGCCATTTTGTCGTAAAGGGCGGCAACGCCGATTGATATAACCGCAATAAAAATATGCTACAATGCCGTCTCTTCACGTAATCTGGTAACCTGGGCACGCCATACGCAATAGGCGGCTGAGGAAGTGAGAGGATGGCTGCGCCTCATTTCTGCACGCGCCACGCGCCCTCGGCGGGCTGCACGCGCTTGCCATCGACGAGCAGCTTGGAGCCGCGGAGCATGAATGCGCGCGTGGCATCGCCATCGATCGACAGCACGGCCAGCTCCGCGTCCGTCTCGATGGTCCGGCCCCCGGCCTCGACGGTCCGGGCTTGGCCGGCTTCGCCGCAGAGGAGGATGTGGGTGACGCCATCCACCTCCGCAACCGCGCCATCGGCTCCGTTGCCCAAGGGAACAATGCGCGCAGGCTTCGATTCCTCGACCTTGGCGTCCGTGGTCAGCTCTACGTCGTCGTACCAGCACGTGCCTTGCTTGCCGAAGAACTGGAGCGCCAGGCAAACCTCTTCGGTACCCTCCGGGACGGTGTCCGAGAACTCGTACGGGCGCCATTCGTCGACATTCGCGACGGGGCCGAGGGTGCGGGCAAACGACTTGCCGCCTCGCCAGTAGTAGAACATGCTCGATGCGCCCTGCGGTACGGTGCACTTGGCCCACCAGCGCGCGGTGAGCTTCGTGCCTGTCGGCACACGGAAGCGCCGGGAGTAGTAGTAGCCCCCGGGCGCGTCGATGCGCGCGGAGGCCTTGCCGCAGTGCATCACGTCCGTGTCGATCACGTGGTTCTTCTCCCAGCCTGGCATGTTGCGCGGGCGCCAGCCGATCTTGCCGGCCTCGAAGCCGCCGTTGGCAATCAGCCCCGCGTGTCGCCGCGGGACAAGAACCGCGGTGAAGTGGGCGGATTTCGTCTTGCCGGTCGTCGCGGCGAGATAAGGCCCGTACCGCTCCGCGCCGGGATAGCTGGCAGTTGTGAGGGCGACGCCGTCGGGCGAGTAGATGCTCGTTTGGAGGTAGCAACTCGCGCTCATGGTGCGCACTTGGCTCCCGGACACCTCGAACATGTCTCCCGCCCGCGCGTGGAGCATGAAACTGAACGTGTGCGGCTTCGGTGCGACGAGCGTATCGCGGATGAAGAACACATGGGGCTTGGCGTACACGATCTGCCGGTCGAAGCGATCGAGCACGGTGATGTCCTTGTCGTTGTACGCGTCCGCGGCTTGGCCCATGACGTAGTCGAACGCGTCGCTGGTGAAATACTCCGCAATGCGGCCCTTGTTCAGGTGGCGTTGCGTGCTGCCTCCCCGCACCGCGTAGTCCGTGGTCTTCAGGAACTCGTCGTCGAGGTCGAGCACAACGCTGTTGTGCCCGAAGGTGCTCACGGTGTACTTGCGGGCCTGCGGGTTGAAGTAGCTGCGGTACCCCGGGTCCCATGCGGTCCACGAGCCGGCATAGCTGATGACGAAGCTGTTGTGGTCGAGGTGGTTGTGGCCGATACTCGCCTTCGGCGGCCCACACTTGAACGCGAGGTACGGCGCGTCCGGACTGTAGCCGTCGCGCAGCGCCGCGTATCCCACATCCACAAATGCAGTCGAAGGGTTGAACGCGGGCTGTTTCGGCTTGATGCGGCCCGGATCGAGCGCGATGAAGCTGCGGACGGTTGTCGGCGCGAGCGCGTGGATTTGCTGGCAGTACCACGCCGCGTCGGTGTCGCCATTGAGTGCGAGGATGAGCATCAGGTTCACGAACGCCGGGCCCATGCCGCCGTCGCCGAACGTGGGCAGGCCGCGGCTGTTGAGGCAGAGCATGCTCACGCAATAGCGGGGCAGCGACTTGATGTACCGGTGCTGAGTGAGTTCGTTGGGGATGCCCGCGGAGTGGAGCGCCCAGATCATGTCGGTGAAGTTGTTGGCCGCGTACGTGCCGTACATGGGCCCTTCCATGGGGCCGCCGTCCTTGCCCTGCGCATCGAAGTTCAGTCTCATGCGCGCCACGCCGTGGTCGATCCAGCCCTGGGCGCGGTCGTCCTCGCCGAGGAGCGCGATGCCGCCGATG
>JAJRTI010000908.1 GCA_024278415.1 Planctomycetota bacterium
ACCGGGTCGAAGCGCAGCTTGCGGCCGGTGCGGATCGCGATGTTGGCCAGGTGCAGCAGCACCGCGGATCGGTGCGACGATCGTGCGTTGCCGCCGGGTTGATTTCGAGTGACGATGGCCGTGTTGAAGTTGATGAGCTTCGGCGGATCGGGCAGGCGCTTGGCGGCCTCGAACAAGCCGGCAGGCTCAGTGCGGCCGCGGTAGAAGATCTTGCCCTTAGGGCCTTCGATCGCCGCGTGGTCGCCCTTTTCCGGCTCGCCCCACTCGTCGCTCTCGAGGATGATACGGTCGCCGTCCGCGTACGTCATGGTCACGCGGCCCCACATGCCGACTGCATCGGGATGCGGCGGCCAGGGCGCGTACGCTTCGATCTCCACCGGCGACGTGTCGTCCCTGTCGAGGAAATACTGCACCGGGTCGAGATAGTGTTCGCCCATGTCGGCCAGGCCGCCGCCGTCGTAGTCCCAATACCCGCGGAAGCTGCCGTGGACGCGGTGGGGGTTGTAGGGCTTGGCGGGCGCGGGCCCGAGCCATAAGTTGTAGTCGAGCACGGATGGGACCTTCTTCGGCGCCAAGTTGTGCTTGCCGCTCCACTGCTTGACCTTCCAGTTGAAGCCCGTGCGTTTGCTGATGCGTACGGTGACCGGCTTGCCGAGGAGGCCATGGGCGATCATTTTGCGGAGGTCCTTGCACGAGCCCCGACCGTGCCACTGGCCGAAGCGGCCATACGTGCCTAGTTGGAGAACGCGGCCGTAGCGCTCGACCGCGTCGGAGACCGCGAGGCCTTCGGCGATGAAGCGGGTGAGCGGCTTCTCGCAGAGAATGTCTTTGCCCGCTTGCGCGGCTGCGATGGTGATGAGCGCGTGCCAGTGGGGCGGGGTGGCGATGTGGATCGTGTCGATGTCCGGGCGGTCGAGGAGGCGGCGAAAGTCCTCATAGGCATGGCACGCGCGGCCCGCCCGTTCGAGGCCGGCCTTGAGGTGGTTCGCGTCCACGTCGCACACCGCAAGCGTTACAGGCGGCCGGCCCTCGACGTTGGTAACGACGTGGTATCGGCCCCTGCCGCCGGTGCCGATGACCCCACGGGTGATGACGTCGCTGGGCGGCGTGCGGCCCGGGCCGCCCAGCACGTGGCTGGGCACGATGGAGAACACCGACGCCGCGCCGGCATAGCCGAGGAATTCGCGTCGCGAAACTTGCTTCTTAGCCATGGGAGGGCCTCCTGGATGGGGCGGATGCTGCGTCCGGGACGGCTGGTCTTGCTGTCCCAGAAGATGTCCATTCTGGCACGTGAGGGGCGGCTGGGTCAAGATGCTTCGCAAGGCCGCCGCAGCCGCCAGGCGTGCGGGAGCCCCCGCACGCTGGCGCATGGGGCTACCCCGTGGCGCAGATTTCCAATCTGCGAAGCCGACCGCAGGGCGGCTCTCTGCCGGCGGAGGGCCTCAAAGTAGGGTGGGCCTTGCCCACCGCCCTGCGGGTGCAAGATAGTTGGTGGGCGCGGCCCACCCTACGAGCTATTCTCTCCGTTCGATCCGGGCGCGCAACTCCAGCGCGTCGCGGCCGTCGGGCTTGACCCGGAGCGCCTCGTCGATGCTGGCCTCGGCGAGTTTGCGGTCGCCCTTCTCCAGCGCGACACGAGCGAGGTCGATCCACGTGGGGTAGTGCCGGGGCTCGATCTGGAGCGAGCGCTGCAAGTGGGTGATGGCCGCGTCCCATTCCTTGCGGCGCCGGTAGTAGTCGGCCAGGCCTTCCCAGTGCTGGGGCCGGCCGGGGCACACGCGGTTGGCCTTCGTCCAGTAGTCGTAGCACCGGCTGGCGAGCGCGGGGCGCCCCTCGGCCATGGCGGCAGCGCAGATCCGAGCCGCGGCTTCGTAGTACTGCGGCATCGCGGGTCGCAAGTGGATCGCACGCTCGGCCAAGGCGAGTGCGCGATCGAGCAGCTCCATGCGGAACGCGGCGCTGCCCTTTACGCGTGGCACGCGGCCGGCCATGGCGAGCAGCAGCTTGGCTTCGTGCAGGGGGTAATCGCCGTGCAGCGGCATGAGGCGAATGGCCCGCGCATTGGCTTCGAGGGCTTCCCCGAGGCGGCCCTCCTTGCGAAGGCGGAACGCGCGGCCGAAGGGCGCGTCCGCGGCCAGGCGTATTCCCATCGTGGCCATGCCCGCCAACACGACAAGCGCGGCGGCCGCGCGCAATGCGAGCCAGCGTCTGCCCGGCGTTTGCCGCTCGCCTCCCCGCGGCCGCGTGTCCATGCCGACCACGATGCCGAAGTAGCCATAGAGCAGCACGCTCGCGGCGGTCATCTCCAGGCCGATTTGCGCGGTCATCGCGTGCGCGGCCGCGCCAGCAAGGCAGGCGGCCGTGAGCGCCCTGGCTTGGGCGGGGGCGGCGGAGTCGCGCAAGCGTCGCAACGCACGCGCGACGAAGACGCCCCACAGCCAACACATGGCCGCCAGACCCAGCATGCCGCGTTCGAGCAGGACGTCGAGGAACAGGTTGTGGGCGCGGGCGATCTGGACGCGCCGGCCTTGGTCGCGCACGAGCGACTCCGGGAAGACCGACCAGAAGGTGGCCGCGGTCGTCTCCGGCCCGAAGCCCACCACGCGGCGCAGGCCGGCCGGAAGCCGCCGCGGCTCCATGCCGCCGGCGCGTCCGTTCTTCCACAGCCGCAGGCAGGCGCGCCACACCATGGGCCGCACGCGCTCCACGCCGCCGCCGTGCTCGATTTCCGCTCGGATCGAGAGCCGCTCTACGAACGGCAACTCGCGCAGCCGGTCGCCCACGGGCCAACGCACGTTGACCGCGACGACGAGCGCCGCGAACAGCGCGGGGAGTGCTAAGCCGGCGGCCAGCGCAGCGCGCTTGTGTGTGGCCCAGCCCCAGGCGATGAGCGACGCGCAAGCGACGGCCAACAGCGCACCCCACGCGGAGCGCGTGCCGGTGAAGACGAGGCAGACGAGCTGGGCGATGAGGAGCAGCCACAGGCCGCCGCGAAGCCAAATCGGACGGCTTCGAAACGGTGCGGCCTCGGATTCGGAACCGCCTAAAGGCGGGGCTCCAAACGGGGATAGCGCGAGCACGAGCGTCGCGGGCATGACCATGACGAGGTAGCCGCCGAGCAGCATGGGGTTGCCGAGCGTGGACGCGGCGCGGCCGCTGAAGGCCATGCGCCCGGGGACGGGCGTGTACGCGAGGTGTTGGTAGATGCCGTATGCACTGACGACCGCGCTGCCCAACGCGGCCGCGAGGAGGAGGCGTCTTGCGTCGGCCACGGCCACCCGGTCCCGCACGAGCCACCAGTAGATTGCGACGTAGCACACGCCCACGAACACGCCCTGGCCGCGCATGCCGAGCCCCAATGCGCTGACCACTGGCTCGACAGACAGAAGCGTCGCAATCACCCATGACGCGGCCACCGCGATGGCCGGCCACATGGCGGGGCGGTCCATGGGGTTGGCCTGCCCCGGCCGGGCCAGCCTCCAAAGCATGCCCGCGCCCACGGCCAGGCACACGAGCGCGACCTTCTGAAGCTCGAACCGGTTGTACCCGACCGGGTTGAGCACGATGGGCACGAGCACGAAGAGCCCAGCCACGATCCAGAAGTTGACACGCGACCTCATGACGGCCAGTTGTACCCGACGGTGCGCGGTTTTGCAATTGGCGCAGCTTGAGTCGCCCGTGGCGCGTTGCTATCATGCCGCGCTTTCGTGCAGGAGTTTCCCCACAAGATTTGCAGATCCAAGCGGCAGACGCCGCAGGCTTGTAGTAGGGCGATTCATCGCCCGTCGCTGCGGGCGCAGACACGGGCGATAAATCGCCCTACTACGAACGCCCCGCTTGTCCAGCATGAACATTCCATCGTCCGTTTCGCGTGACTCGACCTCGACTTGGAGTCCCCCACATGACCAGCCCGCTACCCACGCCCAAGCAGCTTCAATACCAAGACTGGGAGTTCGGCCTCTTCCTCCACTTTGGCATCCGCACGTTCTACGAGGGCCACGTGGACTGGGACGAGAAGCCCATGCCAGTCGAGGGTTTCAATCCGCCGAGCCTGGATTGCGAGAGTTGGGTGAAGACCGCGAAGGAGGCCGGCGTGCGGTACATGGTCATGACCGCGAAGCACCACGACGGGTTCGCGAACTGGCCGTCTCAGTACTCCGACTATACGATCGCGGCCACGCCGTGGAAGGACGGCCAGGGCGACGTGGTGCGGGACTTCGTCGAGGCCTGCCGCAAGCACGACATGGGCTGCGGCATCTACTACTCGCCGGCCGATTGGCACCACGGCATGAAGGAGAATCCCGACGCGTTCAACGAGCTGTTCACCGGCCAGGTGACGGAGCTGGCGTCCGGCTATGGGCCGCTGGACATCATGTGGTTTGACGGCTGCGGGTCGCACGGGTTCACGTACGACTGGCAGCGCACGGTCGAGCAGATCCGCCAGCACCAGCCGGACATCATGCTCTTCAACATGGGCGATCCCGACTACCGTTGGGTGGGCAACGAGGCCGGCGTCGCGCCCACGCCGTGCTGGAACGTGGTCAATCAAGTGCCCATCGCTGTGGACACAGACGATGACGAAGCCGTGGGCGAAGTGCCCATGTGGCTGCCGGCGGAGTGCGACTGCCGCATGCGCGAGCGCAACTGGTTCTACAGCGACGCGGACGCGCACACGGTCAAGAGCGTGGACGAGCTGATGGGGCTCTATTACTACAGCGTGGGCCGCGGGTGCAACCTGCTCATCAACATCGGCCCCGACCGCCGCGGGCTGCTGCCGGACAAAGACGCGGCGCGGCTGCTCGAATTCGGCGCGGAGATCCAGCGCCGCCTCGGACGGCCGTTGGCGACGCTGGAGGATCTGAAGGAGGAGGAGCCGGGTTGCTGGGTCTATGCCCCGGCCGAGCGCACGCTCATCGACCACGTGGTCATCCAGGAGGAGATTTCCGAGGGCGAGAGCATCTCGCGCTTCGCGATCGAGATTCGCCCGGGCCGCGACTGGGCGCCGGTGTACGAAGGCCATAGCGTGGGCCACAAGCACATTGCGCAGTTCCCGCTCATCCACGCGCACCATCTGCGCTTCCGCGTGGCCGAGGCGAAGGGCCCGGTGAAGCTGCGCGGCCTGGAGATACATGGGCAGCGCTGAGTGAGCGTTCGGAGCGTTTGGAGTCCCGCCTTCAGGCGGTCCGTGGCTGGGTGGCGCTCGGGGCAGACCGCCTAAACCGGCCGTCTCGCTTTGCTGCGACGGCCCTACAGGCGGGACTCCAAGCACAGAGCGCCCCGCACGAGCGCGCACGCGGCCAGCGCCGCGGTCTAGACGCGCAGCACGTGGGCCCCCAGGCTCACCGGCTGGAAGCCAGCGTCGCAAGCCGCGTCAAGTTCGTCGTCGGTGAAGCCCCCTTCTGGCCCGATGAGGCAGAAGGCGGCCGAGTCGTCGCCCAACTGGGCAGATGCCGCGGCTGACGTGAGAGGCTCCGCGTCGGCCGCCAGGGTGGCGATCCACTTCGCGTCTGCGGCCGCGATGCAAGCGATTACGTCCGCGAGCGGCGCGGGATCTTGCACCACCGGCACATCACCCCGCTGGCACTGCTTTGCGGCCTCGACCACAATACGGCGCCAACGCCCGATCTTGTTCGAACCGGGATCCGGCCTTGCAACAGTGCGCTCACAGATCATGGGTGCGAACTCGTCCGCGCCCAGTTCGGTGCACTTCTCGATCAGCGTGTCGCCGCGTGAGCCTTTGGGCGGCGAGAAGGCGATGATGAGCCGCGGGCCGGAATGCCCGCGGGCGGAGTGGAGTGGGCCGTCAATGCTGAGTTCGGCTTGGTCCCTGCCCAGCTCAGCGATGGTTGCTGCCCACTGTTGCCCGTCCCGCGCGAAGAGCACGACGCGGTCGCCGACGCGGTGGCGCTTGACGCGGGTCATGTGGTGGAACTCGCGGCCCGTCAGCGTGATGCGCGTCCCTCCGGGAGGCTCGGCGATCAGGAAGCGGTCGTGGGGGGCGGCCATCTCAACCCTGCCCTGCGAGCCGTTCGTTCATCTTCCGCAAATCGCGACGCACGATGGCGAGCATTTCGTCGATGTACTGGGGCGAGTGTGAGGCTTCCTCGCGCAGCCCCTGGCGCACCTTTGCGAGGAACGACTGGATCGCGCCTCCAGGCAAGGGCTTGGGCGCTTCCGCCCACGCCACCAGGTCATCCAGCTCCGGGTTCGGTTGGTCGCGATTGACGGGCCGCGGATTGGCGGCGATTTGGTAGCCCTTGAGCGCCATGATGAGCGGCTGGTAGTTGCGGTCGCGGTTGAGCCGGGCGAACTGGTACTCGATCACCTGGACCTCTTCTTCGCTCTCCGTGTCGTAGTAGTACTCCTCCATTTCGTCCCGCGCTGGCATGTGCGAGTTGACGAGGCTGAAGCGATGGTGCACGAGTTCGCCATCGTGGAAGCGATGCTCGCGCATGAGGCCGGAGCCGTCGGGCCGAATGTCGCCGCCCAGCATGAGGAAGCAGATGAGGTCGTTCGGGTCGCAGGGCTCCTGCGTCTGGATCGGCTTAGGCGGCTGGATCGAAAGGTGGAGGCTGTGGGCGGGGATGCGCGTGAAGTCGAGCGCTTGGTGGATGAGTTCGTTGAGCACCCAGGGGTCGTCCGTGGCCGGCTTGGACAGGTCGCCGACGATTTTGTACCGGCCGAACGCGTACTCGAAGAACCCTCTCGACCGCAGGCCTTCGATCAACTCGTTTTGATGGTTGTCGAGGTAGCCGCCCAATTTCCATGACCGGGCCATGAGGTCGAAGTCGTGGAAGTAGTAGAAACCGTCGTACACAGGGTCTTGCCCGGGGGCGGCCTTTATGGTTCGGCCGCCGAGGTGGCTCATCTCGATCTCCGCGCCCAAGGGGGTGACGCCCGCCTGGCGGTGGGCCTTGACCCAATGCAGCAGGTCCTTCGCCTTTTCCGCGTCGTAGATCTCGTCGGCCACGCGCACCGCGCCGATCGCGTAGTCGATGTAATCCCGGCCGGGTGCGAGCCGGTCGAGTTGCGTGGCTTGGAGGCGCGCGTCCACGTGCGCGCGCAACTCGTTCATGAACGTGAGCGCGACGAGGTTGGAGATCGTGTGCTCGTAGTAGCTGTCCGCGACTTTGATGCGGTCTTGGACGCGGTGGTGGATGCGGTCCTCGATCTGGTTGAAGATCATGTGGAGGACGGCGAGGCGCACGTAGTTGTCCGCATAGCGCGCGGCGTCGGGGTCGTCGTGGATATGCTTGAGCGTGGGCAGAGGGCTCTCTTCGAGCGTGAGGCGCACGGCGAACTCCGACGGCGGCCCGTCCCGCAGGTGGCTTTCGAGGAGGTCGTACATGGCCAAGCTCCTCAGCTCTCGCTCGGCCCGGGCGCGCAACGGGTCGGATGCGGCCCCGCCGTTTGCGGCGACCATTTCGCAGGCTCGCTCCTCCAGGTACTCTTTCACGCGCTCCGCGGC
Source organism: Planctomycetota bacterium (assembly GCA_024278415.1). Next base: position 7,469 of record JAJRTI010000908.1, read on the forward strand.
CACGATGTCGTCGCCATAGTGGGCCTTGAGCGTATGGGGCCGGCCCACGTACACGTATGCCTCCATGGTGCCGCTGCCCTCTGCCTCCAGCACGACCTTGATGCGGTCGTAGAGGTCGCCCTCGCGCTCGTAGTTGTCGAGCCTGAACAGCGAGTCCCGGTCGATGCTCTTGAGCACGACCCCGCTGACCGAGAGCCCCGGCTTGGGCACGATGTAGGGGTAGCCCATGTTCGGGACGATGCGCTCGTAGTCCCACAGGATCGCGGGCTCGGTGCTGAACGTGCGCCCAGTGAGCGAGCGCACGTTCGCGTCGTCCATCAGCGTGCCGTAGACGAATAAGTTGTCGCCGTTGCGGCTGTCCATGGAAGCGAGGCCCGCGGGGCGCGAAGCAGCCCCAGGAGTGACGTGGCAGCGCGCGGGCGCCATACCCGCGCAGGTCGATTGGCTACTCCTTGAACTCCATGAACTCGAAGACCGCGCCATCTTTCTCGATGAACACGACCGTCAGGTTTTCCATGGGATCGAACGGTCCCAGCAGAACCTTCTCCCCTTCGATATCGCGCTGTAGGTTGTCCGTCTTGAACGCGAAGTGCGGCATGTGGCGCACCGGGCCCGCCAGCGTCGCGTCGGGCTCGAAGCGCAGGAACTCGATCTTCTGCGGGTGGGTCTCGGGATCGGTCACCCAGACCTTGGTGTCCGGCACGTACGTCTCGCCTTCTTGCTTCTCGTCGGTGGGCAAGCCCAGGTGGTGGAATTCTCTCATGGCCGCGTCTCCTTCATGCATGGGAGTGGCTAAAGTTTGGGCACGTGAGAGTATAGCATGCCATTTGTGTTAGCGCCGCGCAAGGACGAATGGCGGCGAGCGGCCAACGCCCTTGCGTCGCGGGAGCCTTGGCCTGTAAGATTCCGACGGTCATGTCGAACTCGATTCACATCCGGACCTTCACCGACGCCGATGTGCCGTTAGGTATGGAACTGAAGGCGCTTGCCCGCTGGAACCAGGTCGAAGCGGACTGGCGCCGGTTCCTGGCCATGCAACCGGACGGCTGCTTCGTTGCGGAGATCGATGGCCACCCGGCCGGCACGGCCACGACGATCGCGTACGGCCAACGCTTCGGGTGGGTCGGCATGGTGCTCGTGCATCCGGAGCGGCGCCGCCGCGGCATTGGCTCCGCGCTGCTCGAACACTGCATCGCGCATCTCGAAGGCCGCGGCGTGGCGTGCGTGAAGCTCGACGCGACCCCTCTGGGCAAGAAGCTCTACGACACGCTCGGGTTTGTCGACGAGTTGCACATCGAGCGCCGGCAGATCGGCTCTGTTGCCGATCTGCCGCCGGCTGAAGCATGTGTGTCCCGGATGCTTCGTGAGGATCTCTCCGACGTCGCGGACTACGACGCTCCGATCTTCGGCGCACCGCGGCGGCGCCCCCTCGAGTTGCTTTTCAGGCAGAACCCGTCCGGTTGCTTCGTGAGCCGCGATGGCGCAGGCCGGGTTTGCGGCTACATCTTTTCTCGCGCGGGCGCCCACGCGTGGCAAGTGGGGCCGTGGTCGGCCGACCGCCGGCCTATCGCTGCGGCCTTGTTGCACGCGGCCCTCGATCCGCTTCGCGGCGGGCCGGTGTTCATGGACGTGCCTCTGCTCCCTGAGGGCCCCCGCGAGATTGTGAGCGCGCTCGGCTTCGAGGTGCAGCGCCCGCTCATTCGGATGTACAAAGGGGACAATCGCTGCCCAGGCGACGCGTCTCGCGCCTACGCCTTTTGCGGCCCCGAGACGGGCTGAAAGGAATCCCACTCTTGAGTGAAGCCAGGCGATTCGAGCTTCGCGATGCTGACGCGGTCGGCGCCGCGCGCGCGCGGATACGAGGCATCGTCGAGCGGTACTGTGGCGAGGGCCGTGTGTTCGACGCAGGGGGCGGCGATGGGGCGACGCTGCCCGGCGAGTCGGCCATTGTGCTCGACATGGACCCGTCGCTGCTGCGCGCGGCCCAGGAGGAGGGGGCGCTCGCGGTGGCGGGCGACATGCAGCGTCTGCCCGTGCGCGACGAGTCCGTGGGCCAGGTGCTCATGTGCCACACCCTGGAGCATTGCCCCGACACGATCGCCGCGTTGCGCGAGGTCGGGCGAGTTCTGGCGCCCGGCGGCCACGCTATCATTATCGTGCCCAACGCCGCGAGCCTCAGGCAGATCCAGTCCCTGCTCGCCGGCGACGTGCGCCCGGCGGGCAATCGGCCCGATGGCGACACGCAGCACCAGCACCACTACACCCTCAAGCTCCTGCGGCAGCTCTTGGCCGATCAGGCCTGGTTGGAGATCCTCGAGGTGCGCGGAGACGTCGTCACGTTCCCCCTCATGAGAACCCTGAGGCTGCGGTGGCTCGGCCGCGCGTTGGGCTGGGTGTGCCCGCGTTTCAGCGACGCTATCATCGCGGTGTGCCGCAAGCGGGCGAACGTCTATACCTGATCGCCATCACGACAACGCCCGTCAGTCACTCGCCGTTTTGTGTGGGGCGAATGGCGATCTGTTTGGCGTCGGGCTGAAGGGGGCGGAAGACTGCATCGCTGATGTGTCATTGGCAAGGCACGTGGTCCTGGCTCTGAAGCGGCCCCATAGGAACCCGGGGCGAAGCCCTGCTCTTTACCCACATCTCCAAACTCTTGCAAGGTCGCTCTCGTGCGGCCTCCCGGACCCCAAGGGGGTCCCGTATGATAGCCCAGGGTTGCGGCCGCAGGCCGCTACCCTGGGAACAAGGCGCCC
>JAJRTI010000091.1 GCA_024278415.1 Planctomycetota bacterium
CGCTCGTTCGCCCGCTGACGCGACCGAACGAGCTTGCACTGGGCTATGTTGTGATGCGCCTTCGGCGCATGTGCATTCTGCGCCGGCGCACCACGGGAATGAACGCCCAGTTTACTACGTACGTTCAGACCTGCACCCCTATCTTACAGGTAGGCAGCACCGCAGAGTAGCATCAGTGTTGGACGACCGTACGCGTTTCGCGTGCGGCTACACCATGGTGCGCGTTTCGTGTCATGCGTCGCTAAACGCCGACTCGGCGAACGCCGCCGCAGGGCTTGTCCCTGCGGAGCCACGATTGGGAGCCAGAAATGAGACCTGCAAGCGATTCGCCCCCTCCCCTTGCCCTTCCGCTCGGCGGGCCGAGCGGAAGGGCAAGGGGGGGAAACGGCTCCGATATTCCCCCGTCTGGCTTCCAATCGTTGGCTCCGCACGGACATGCCGTGCGGAGGCCTAAGCAGAACGCGAATCTGTTTCGCCCTTGCGGGCGTAACAGCATACAGAGTCCGGTCCTGTAGGCCATGGGCGCGGCCGTTCATGACCACTCGACATGCCCCTTGCGAAGGAGGACTTGCCATGAAATGCAGAACGCTGTTCGCCATTGCACTCGCGGCCTCGGTCTCGCTTCCCGCGTCCATGCTGTGGGCGCACTGCCAGGTTCCCTGCGGGATCTACAACGACCAGGCGCGGCTCGCACTCATGGAGGAGTACGTCACGACCATCGAGAAGTCCATGCGCGAGATCGACCGGCTCTCCAGCGACGCCGGCGCCAACATGAACCAACTCGTGCGCTGGGTCAACAACAAGGATGCGCACGCGGACAAGCTCACTGAGATCGTGACCTCGTATTTCATGGCGCAGCGCATCAAGCCCGTCGCGCCCGAGGACAAGGCGAAGTACGGGAAGTATGTGCGGGAGCTGACGATGCTGCACCGCATGATGGTGCAAGCGATGAAGGCGAAGCAGACGACCGACCCGCAGCACTGCAACGAGTTGCGCAAACTCATCGCCGAGTTCCGCGCATCGTACCTGGGCAAGCATGCCCAGGCGCACTAAGGTTGCCGTCCCGCATGCTGGCGCATGCGGCTACGGCCCGCACCCCCGCATGCGGCTACCAGCCGCGGGAGCCTCCCCCATGACCCCCAAGGAACGTGTCCTCGCTGCACTCCGCCACGAGGAGCCGGACCGCGTGCCCACCGGCGAGTTCGCCACGGATTACTCCGTCGTCGAGCAGGCGCTCGGCCGGCCTACCTTCTGGCGCGCCAAGCGTCGCTACACCGAGGCGCTCTGGGAAGGACGCCGCGACGAGGTCGTGGACGGCATGAAGAAGGATATCGTCGAGTTCACCCGCATGATGGACATCGACATGGTGCCGGTGCAGGCCGTGCCGCACAAGGACTTCCCCCTCAAGAAACCCAAGCAGATCGATGACGATACGTGGGAGGACGAGTGGGGCAACGTGATGAAGTACTCGCACGATACCGAAGATATCGGCATGTGGAAGCTGGGCTCGAAGCCGCCTACCACGACCGATTTCGAACTGCCGCCGGAGATGGACGAGTCGGAACTGGAGCTGGTCCATTACGTGATGGAGGAGTTGGGCGACACGCACTACGTCTTCGCGCGGCCGGGCCGCTTCCACGGTCTGGGCTTTATTCGCGGGTGGACCGAAGACCGTTTCATCCAACTGGCCGAAGATCCAGACCACGCGGCCGAGGCCCATCTGCGCGCGGCAGAGGGCATTGGCGCCACGGTGAAGCCTTTCAAGGACGCCGGCGTCGATGGTGTCGCACTGGGCGAAGACTATGGCCATAACACGGGCCCGTTCGTGTCGCCGGCCATGTTCGCCAAGATCTTCGCGCCGGCGCTCAAACGCCGAAGCGAGATCCTCCACGAGATGGGCCTGCCCAACTTGTTCCACTCCTGCGGCAACAACCGGCTCATCCTCGACCAAATGGTCGACGCCGGCATCGACGCGTACCAGGCGATCCAGCCGGTGGAGCACATCGAGGAGATCAAGGCCGAGTTCGGCGGCCGCATCACGCTCTGGGGCGGCGTGTGCACGGACACGCTCGGCCGCGGCACGCCGGAGCGGGTGCGGCAGGAGGCGCTGTTCACGCTCAAGCACTGCGCGCCCGGGGGCGGGCTCATCCTCGCGTCCAGCCACAGCATCGTCGTGCGCACGCCATTGGCGAACTACGAGGCCCTGCTCGACACGCTGCGCGAGCGGGGCACGTACCCCATCGACATCCCCGAGGACGTGCCGGAGCCGAACTGGTCGATGGCATAAGCGGAGGTGGTCGCCGCATGCGCCAGCATGCGGGCCGATCGGCGAGCCGCTCACAGAACGCCCGCATTCTGGCGAATGCGGCTACCGTGGAAACGACAGGGCGGCCTTGATAGAATTCTTGTGATGGCTTGCACCAGCCGGGGCCCCTCCTGGACGACGCACGGCAACCATCACAACCGCCCTTCTTGAGCTTAGGGAGTGAACTCTCAGCATGCCCTCCTACCTATCATGGCGCCGGGCGACGTGTCTTCTTGCCATGGCCGCGCTCATGGCGGCCGGGCCCTCGCCCGCGCAGCAACTCCCCGCCGGCGGCCAGTCTGATCTCGAACGATACAGCGCCCGGCTTGCCGTGGACCTCGCGAAGCCGCAGGCGCTCATCCCGCTCACCGAGATCTATCGCCTGCGCTTCAGCGTGCGCGACCGCGGCCAGGTGCGCGGCGCGCTCAACCGCGCGGCGGAGTCGCCCAAGACGAACGCGCTCGTGCGCGCGTACGCCCAGTTCTACCTCAGCCAGATGGACGTGGAGGCCGGCGACCTCGCCGCGGCGGCCGGCCGGCGCAAGCGGCTCGGCGCGGTGACGGACTGGTTCGTGATCGGCCCGTTCAGCAACGAGGGCAAGGCCGGGTTCCGCTACGCGTTCCCCCCCGAGAAGGCTTTTGACACGGCCGCCACGTATGAGGGCAAGCGCGGGCCGGTGCGCTGGCGCGCCACCCACGGCCTGTTCCCGCTGGGCGACATCAATCTCCTCGACCTGTTCCGGCCCAACCTGAAGGTGTTGGCGTACGCCGCCGCGTGGCTGCGCGTCGACGAGGACGCCACAGTGGTGATGCGCCTGGCATCGGACGACGCGGTGAAGGCGTGGGTCAACGGAGGCCAAGTGCACGCCAACAACGTGTACCGGCCCATGACCTTCGACCAGGACGCGGCGCCAGTGCGCTTGAGCAAGGGGTGGAACCTGCTTCTGCTCAAGGTGACCCAGGACGAGGGCGGGTGGGAGTTCCGAGTCCGGCTCACCACCCCGGACGGCAAGCCCTTCACCGCGTTCCAGACCGCGGCCACGATCGAGCAGGCCGCGAAACTAACGCACGCGAAGCCGCAGAAGCCGGGCCGCGTAAAGGCCGCCACGCTGCGAGACGCATTTGATGCGGACGCCAAAGCCCGGCCCCGCTCGGCCCAAGCCATCGGCGACCTCGCCTGGTACGACGCCATGTGCATGTCGGCCGACGTGAAGGACCAGCGCGCGGTGGCCGAGTATCGCCGCGCGGCCGAGCTGGCGCCGTGGTATCCGGAGTTCCACTACCAACTCGGCCGCGTCCAGGAAGAGCCCAACCTGGCGCGGCAGGCGCTGGAGCGCGCGTTGAAGCTCGCGCCGGACTTCGCGCTCGCCCGCTACATGCTCGGCGCGCACTACAGCCGACGGGGGATGTACCGCAAGGCCATGAAGCACGCGGAGCTGGCGCTCCGGGACAACCCCGACTTCCCGGAGCCGTATCTCCTCAAGGCGTACGTGCTCAGCGAGCACTATGCGGAACCGCTCGCGCTGAAGCTGCTGCACGAGCAGCAAAAACGCTTCCCCAACTCGACCGCCCTCCTCGAGCGCATGGCGTCGCTCGACGACGCGCTCGGCCGGCCCGACCTCGCTGTGGCGCTGCGGAGGCAGGAGTTGAAGGTGTCGCATTTCAACCGCGACGCGCGCCTCGCGCTCGCCGAGGAGTTTCGCCTGCGCGGCCAGTTGGACGCGTGTGTGGCGCAGTACCAAGAGTTGCTCCGTGTGCGGCCCACGTATACGCCGGACCTGCTGAACCAAGCCCAGATCCTCCGGGCCGCCGGCCAGCCCGCCAAAGCGGAAGCGCTCTGCCGCCGCGCGCTGGACATCTGCCCGGACGACGACGCGGCCGCGGCCCTGCTCGGCCACTGCCTCCACGAGCAAGGCAAGACCGCGGACGCGCTCAAGGTCTGGCAGCGCGCGCTCGAACTCCGGCCCCAGAACGCAAAGCTCAAGGAGTACGTGGAGTTCCTCCAGCCCAACGCGGCCACGTTCGAGTCGGAATACGTGTACGACGTGCAGGAACTCATCCAGCGCGCGCCTGGCGCCAAGCGCTACCCCGACGCCGCCAAGGTGCTGCTCGTGAACCTCACCGTGCGCCGCGTCCACAGCAACGGGCTCCACAGCACGTTCCGGCAAGTCGTGTACAAGATCCTCACCGAGAAAGGGATGCGGGACCTCCAATACTTCTCGGTCCGCTTCACCCCCCAAGAGCAGCGCTTCCAGGCCCGGCGATGCCGCGTGATCAAGCCGTCCGGCGAGCGGATCGCCATTGCGCCGCCAACCCAGCGCGGCGTGAGAAACGACGACCTGATCTATGCCAACGACGCGGCCATGCAGTTCCGCATCACGAACCTGGCTGTCGGCGACGTGGTCGAGCTTCAGTACCAGATCGACGACATCGCTGCGCGCAACGAGCGCGCCGAGTACTTCGGCACGTTGCAGTATCTCCAGACCACGGCGCCCTCTGTGCGCACGCAGTTTGTGCTGATTTCGCCCAAGAGCAAGAAACTCTACTACCGTACGGTCGGGCTCGACATGAAACCCCGCATCTACGAGAAGGACGACGAGATCGTGCACGTGTGGCAACTGGACCATGTGCCCGCGCTTGTCGAGGAGCCGCGCATGCCAGGCATGACCGAGATCGTGCCCTACGTGCACGCGAGCACATACGACAAGTGGGAGGACTTGGCGCGCTGGTACCAGGGGCTCATCCAAGACCAGTTCAAGCTCGGCGAGCGCGGCAAGAAACTAGCCCACAAGATCGTGGCGGGCAAGAAGACCGAACGCGACAAAATCGTGGCCCTATACGGGTACGTGTCCAAATACACGCGCTACCTCGGCCTCGAGTTCGGCATCCACGGCAACAAGCCCTATCCCGCGTGGCAGGTGCTCGACCGCGGGTACGGCGACTGCAAGGACAAGGCCACGTTGTTCTGTAGCATGCTGCGCGAGGTGGGTGTGGACGCGCGCTACGCGCTCCTGCGCACTCGCAGCGCCGGCGCGGTCGCGCCCTACCCGCCATCGCTGTATGCCTTCAACCACGTCATCGCCTACGTCCCCAAGTTCGACTGGTGGCTCGACTGCACCACCCGCTTCTCCGGCTCGCAGGAGCTGCCGCCCATGGACCAAGGCGCCATGGCGCTCATCGTCAACCCCGACGGCTCCTGCAAGCTGACGACCATCCCGCGGGCAAAGGCCGCAGCCAACGCGTACGAGAACGTGTACGACGTAGCCCTTGCCGACAGCGGCGCAGCCACACTCAAGCTCCGCCGCAAGATCATCGGCCGCCCCGCCGCCAGCTACCGGGCCCGATATGCGGTGAAGGCGAAGCGCCGGCAAATCATGGAGCGCCAGTTGGGCAAGACGTTCCCCGGCGCGAAGGTGACGAAGGTCGCGTTCACCGACGTGACCCACATCGAGAAGCCGGTGCAGTACGCCTGCGAGGCCACCGTGCCGCGGTTCGCTGAGCGCAGGGACGGCGGCCTCGCGTTCGCACACAACCCGGTCGGCTACAAGATGGTGCGCAGCTATGCCCCACTCAGCGAGCGCGTGCATCCCGTCGTGCTTCCCTACCCCTGGCGGAGCACCCTCCGCACCACGGTGCGCCTACCCCGAGGCTACCGGGTCGTGAGCAAGATGCCCGACGTCAACCTCCGCACGCCGTTCGGCCTCCTCCTGCGCAAGACGACAGTCGCCGGCAACACCGTGAAGATTGAGATGACGATCGAGTTGAGCGTGTGGCGCGTGGAAGTCAACGACTACCGGGCGTTCCGCGACTTTTGCGCGGCCGTGGACCTCAAGCTGAGGGACAAGGTCCGCATCGCCAAGACGAAGTAGCCGCGGCCGCCGCGGCGCGTGCCCTGGATTCGCAACGAGACAAGGACGCTGACATGAACCGATGGCTACCCACGGCAGCCGCGCTGCTCGCGTGCGCGCTTGTGCAGGCGAGCGAATGGTACGAGCTTCCCACGTCAGTCAAAGATGCCGACAAACGGCTCGGCGAGTTGACCGCGCAGCTCAAGAAGACGCCGAAGGACGCGGCGCTCAACTTCGAAGCCGCCAAGATCCTGCACTTCTACAAGAATGACCAGAAGGCCGCACTCGCACATCTGCGCACGGCCACGGAGGCCAACCTTGGCGACGCGGCCGCGTGGAACCTGCGCGGGCTCACGGAGTCCGCGATGCTCGACTTCGCGGCCGCAATCCGATCTTCGCTGAAGGCCATCAAGGCAGATCCCGATCACCCGGCCTCCATGGGCGCGCTGGCGCGCGTGGGCCAACTCCGTGGCCAAGTGCGCGGATACAGCCAGAGGGTCAAAGCCCGCCTCGAAGCGCTCTACAAGCGCCAAGACTATCGCAACCCAGATGTGCGGGACGGCGTGCGGCGTCTCCTCGAGCAGCTCTACGAGGAGAGCCGCAATATGGCCGCGGCCGAGCGCGTGCGCCGGGACGCGGGCTGGGTGGAAGAGTGGCGCGTCGTGGGGCCCTTCGGCAAGTTCATGGTGGGCGCCATGGGGACCGCGTTCCCACCCGAGACGGAGGACCAGCCGCAAGCCCAGTACATCCGAGACCCCGCCATGGCCGGCAGCGGCCGCGAGACGCTCGCACCCAAGACCGGCCGGTTTATCCGCGAGGTCGTGCGGCCTGGCAGCGACACGGAGGAAGGCGCCTACTATTTCACCACGTACGTCAAGGCCAGCCAGCCCACCGACGTGCTCTTGCACGTGGCGAGCGGCTACTCGCTCAAGGTCTTCGTAAACCGCCGCGCCGTGCTGGCCTCGGACCGCCTCTCGTCGTGGCAGCCCATCGTGCATGAACAAGGCCTCCGCCTGCCCCAGGGCTGGAGCAAACTGGTCGTCAAGCTCATGGCATCCAAGCGCGCGCGGCCGTCGTTCCGCCTTCGCCTCCGCGGAGCCAATGGCCTTGCCGCGAAGGTGGCGACGCAGGCGGAGTTCGGCAAGTTCCCGTCAATCGCCAACCAGCCGGCGCCGGCGACTTTCGACGCGTACATGGGCAGTTGGACGAAGTTGGGCAAGCTCTGCGCACAGAAACCCGCGCCGGCTTGGCCGGCGCTCATGCTCGCGCAACAGCACGCCGAACGCGGCGACCGCGAAGAAGCAAAGGCGCTATTCTTCGCCGCGCAGAAACGCCTGCCGCGGTACGCGCTGCTGGCCCAGGCCATCGGCGACCTGGTGCAGACCGACCTGAGCCTCTACCCCAACGTGCGCCGCAGCCGCGCGCGGGAGTGGTACCGCAAGTCGCTCGAGATGTGGCCCGACTGCGCTATGGGGCTCGATCGCCTGAGCCGGCTCGACATGCTGGACCGCCAGCACAAGGAAGCTCTTAAGAAGATCGCGGAGTGCGAGAAGTTGAAGCCGGGCCTGCCGGCTTGGATGCAACGCCGCTATGAGGCCATGCGGGCCAAGGGCTGGAACTACGAAGCGCTCCAAGCCTACCGCGCGCTGGACGCCGCGCTGCCTGACAGCGCGCGGGCCGCGGAGCTGGCCCTCCCCTACTTGGAGGACAGCGGCAACTTCGACCTCTACCAGCAGGCGGCCCGCAAAATCGCCGCGCACAACCCACGCTCCTCTGCGCTGGCCTCCTTCTACGAGCGCAGCCGCCAGTATGCAAAGGCCGAGGCAGAGTTGGCCCAATTGGCCACGATCCGGCCCTCCAGCGCATTCATCCGGCGGCGGCAGGCCATCGTGCAACAGAAGCTGGGCCGCTATGGACCCGCGCTGGCCGACTTCGAGCGCCTCCGCCAGCTCGAAGGCGACACGGCCGCAGTCTTCCTCGCGCGCGCACGCCTCCAGTGGCTCATGGGCGACGCCAAGCCGGCCCTGCGCAGCCTAAAGGACGCCTTCCGGCTTGCCCCCAGCGACGTGCGCCTGCACCGCAGCCTCGTACTCTTGGGCGTGCCCGACGTGACCGAACGCTTCGCGGTCACGTACGAGCAGGTCATGGCCGACCGGCAGCACCACGACCTGCCCCACCCCGGAGTCGCGTCCGCCTTCCTGCTCGACCAGGCCATTCTCGTGCTCAACCCCGATGGCTCGTCAGTCGAGCGCGTGCACCAGATCGTGAAGGTCTACAACAAGAAGGGCGTGGCGGATTGGGCCGACGTGAGCGTGCCGGCGCGTGCGGAACTCCTCGAGCTACGCACCATCAAGCCCGACGGGTCTGCCCTCGAACCGGAGCGCATCCCCAACAAGCCGACGTGGACCATGCCCGGCCTCTCACCCGGCGACATGGTTGAGATGGAGTACCTCGAAGTCAACGCCCCGCCCTTCTTCCCCGGCGCCTACCTGGGACCCGTGTTCAGCTTCAAGGACGAACGCATGCACATGGAGCGCTCCCAGTACATCATCGTCGCGCCCAAGGAGTGGAAGCTGACCATCGACGCACGCAACCGCGCGCCCAAGCTGTCCGAGACGCTGTTGCACGGGCGCCGCGTATACAAGTGGGAAGCGCTCGCATCGAAAGAGGCAGGCGACTTGCCCAACTCCGTGCCGCGGTTCGAAGCCTTGCCCTCGGTGCGGGTCGCTTACAACGTGACGTGGCAAGACGCGCAACACAAGATCATTTCCGGCATCGCGGGCCGCACGCGGCTGTCGTATGAGTTGAACCAAGTCGTCACAACCATCGCGGCCAAGCACAAAACCGCCAAGGCGAGGCTCCAGGCCGCGTACGACTACGTGAGCGACCACATCGACGGCACCGTGTCGACCGGCTACTTTGGCATGAGCGCAAGCGCCATCCTGTCAGTCGGCAAGGGCAACCGCGTCGTGGTGCTGAAAGCGCTGCTCGACGGGCTGGGCGTGGCGAGCCAGTTCGTCGTGGTCGCGCCCCGCACGGGCCCCCACATCTCGCGCAAGTGCCCCGACATGTACGGCCGCTCGTTCACGTCGTGCGTGCTCAGGGTCAAGATCGAGGGGCAGGACGACGTCTGGGTGGACACGTCTTTCCGCCATCTTCCGCTGGGCTATCTGCTGCCCGCGCACCGCCAGTCGTGGGGCCTCGTGCTCGACGCCCGCGAGCCCAACCCTCTCTTCCTCACGCCCGAGCAGCCGGACAGCAAGGATCTGATCCGCACGGAGAGCGAGATCGTGGTGTCGCCAAGGGGCGAAGCCAGCGCGACCGTGCGGGAGTCGTACATCGGCTTGTTTGGCGCGACGATGCGCGATAGGTTTCAGAAGATGCGCGCCCCCCAACGCCGATATGCGCGCGAGCGCCGCATCGCCGCGCTCAACTCCGGCGCCACGCTCACCACCTTCGAGATCGACGACCTCAAGAACTGCCCCAAGCCCATCGTGTTTCGCTACAGCTACACCGCTCCGCGCTTCGTGCGACTGGCCGGCAAGCGCGGCGCGATGCGCGTCGGCTTCTACCCCATGCTCCCGGGACGGCGCTATGCACGCGAGCGTGCGCGCAAAGCCGCGCTGCTCGTGTCCTGGCCCATCGTGGTGGAGGACGTCGTGCGCATCAAGCTGCCAGTCGGCATGACCGTCGTGATGCCGACGAACGTGGACCAGAAGACGCCCTTCGGCCAGTGCCGCTATACCTATCGAATGGACGGGCAGGTGCTCGTCGCAGAGCGCTCGATCAAGATCCCTATCCAGCGCGTGCCCGGGAAGCTCTACAAACGTTTCGCCGACTTCGTGCGGGGCATCGACAAGGCCGACCTGCGGGAGATCGAAGTCCGCGTCACGCCCACCGCGGTTCCTAAGAAGGCATAGGCGAGGGGAGACCTCGCGATGGTTGCCAACCTTAGCGAGGATGCTTGCCCGCTCCCCCTCCTTGCGCCACGCGCCTGACGCCTGTAGTGCTCACGTCAGTGAGCCTCTGGCAGCCGCGTGGGGTGGCTCACTGACGTGAGCACTACAGGCGCGGGAGGCGCAAACATCGGTTACGATCTTGGGAAGGAGACCTCTTGTGCGCGCCCGGAAGCACCACTCTATGCCTTATCAAGGGCGGAGTTTGAGCCAGGATGAACGCCGAGAGGTAACACTTCAGCCGATTGCAACAGCCGTTGGCCCCATGAATGTGCGCGAGTTCGATGGACAGCATTTCCGCTTGACGAAAGGCTGTTTGGAAGCCCAACGGGCTTCCGGCTTCTAGCCCAGGGTTGCGGCCGCAGGCCGCTACCCTGGGGCCAGGGCAGTCCTATTGAACTTCCCCCCCCCTCCATCCGCCCGCCCTGCAGGGCGGGCGGATGGAGGGGGGGGGAGCGAAGCTGTGCGCCTCAAAACCCAGGGTTGCGAGCTTCGCTCGCGAACCCTGGGCTGATATCCGGAATCCCGTTGGGATTCAGATACCCCCAACACGCTGCATTGCACGGAAGCTTTGACG
>JAJRTI010000909.1 GCA_024278415.1 Planctomycetota bacterium
CCTACCCAGGGTAGCGAGCCAAGCTCGCAACCCTGGGCTAGAAGACGGAATCCCGTTGGGATTCGCGGATGGGCATCCTCGACGCTCCCCCGACGTTTGTGGGGAGTGGACTGCGGTAAGACGTCCACCAAAGTTGTGGGTGAAGAGCAGGGCTCCGCCTCGGGCTGGTATGTGTGGCCCTTTCAGGGCCGAGGCCGTGTCCCGGCCAGTCACATCAGTGCGCCGCGCTTCGCATCCTGCGACCCACCGGCGAGCCCTATCGCCATTCAGCCCACACCAAACAGCGAGGAACAAACTTAAGTGGAACTTCACCTGCGCCTTTGTGTCTCATGGCTGTCGCTGTTCGCCCTTGGCATAAGCAACCATGCATCCGGCCAAACTCTGGAAGCCTGGCAACGCCACAGCGCCGCGCTCAAGCGCAACCCCGACGTGCTCCGCCACTACACGTTCCAGAGCCTAACGCCAGACAACGCCGTGGTCCCGAGCGTCGCGGGCGAAGCCGCGCCTCTCAAGTACCAGGAGCGGGAGCCGCTTCAGGTCGTGCAAGGGCGCTGGCCCGGGAAGAAGGCCGCGCGAATCGACAAGGGCTGGTTCGAGGCCAAGCCGTTCGACGTGAAGAATAGGGCGTTCACCGTCGAGTGCTGGTTCCGCAAGCGCGGACAGGGCGCGGAACTGGGCAACGGCCGCACATGCGGCATGATCTTCGCCCAGGGCAACGGGTTTTGGAATGGCTTGCGCGTGTGGACGCTCTACCCGTCGCAGCACCTCCGCTTCGAGATCGGCCGGCCCAAGCCGAGCCATGCGGTTGTCCTGACCGCAGCGGACCCCGCGGTCGATGGCGTGTGGCAGCACATCGCGGCGACTTGGGACGGCCAGCACATGCGGCTCTACCTGAACGGCCTCCTGCTCGCGCAAGCCCCGTATGCAGGCGACTATACTCCGACGAAAGTCCCGTTCAAGATCGGCTTCGCCGACGCGGGAATAGGCTCGCTCAAGATGGACGTGGACGAGGTGGCCGTGTACAGCCGCGCGTTGTCGGCCGTAGAGATCCTCCGGAGCGCGCATCTTGGCGCGCCGCTTCCGGGGCCGGCTCAGGCACTCTTCGCCCGGGCCGACGCCGCGATCGCCAAGCGCAACAAGGCCGCGGCCGGCGCGGCGTTCAGCCAGATCGCGTCGATGCAAGATGTGCCCCGCGCATACCAATCCTGCGCACGGCTTGCTGCCGGCCGGCTGCTCGCCAAACGCGGGCGCATCCGCGAAGCGGTGAAGCTGTATGCCGCGCTTTCCGATGATCCGTCCGCGCCGGAAGCCGTACGCCAGACCGCCCTGCGTCTGTGCCTGCACCTCGATCTCGCCAGCGTAGCGGGCACGGCGCCGCGGGCGCTGTATGAGCGGTTGCTGAAACTGCCCAACCTCAGCGAGCGCGAGCAGATCAACGTGCGACTCGGCCTCGCGGACCGGTGTTTGGCCACCGGCAACGCGGCGGCCGCGCGCAAACAATTCGCCGCGCTCCTTGCGAGCCCCGGGCTGTCCCCGCGTCAGCGCCGCAACATTGGCCTGCGCGTGGCGCACACACATCTCCGAGCCGGCGACTACGCGGGCGCACGGGCTGCGTACGCCAAGCTCGCCGCACAGCCGAACGCGCCGTGGGGGTTCCAAAGCCTCGTGCAACTTTGCATTGCGCGCACGTTCCTCAAGGCAAAGGATTGGCGCGGGGCCATCGCCGCGTTCCAGCAAGTGCGCGACATGGAAGCCGCACCAGCGCATCATCGCCAAGAGGCCCAGGAGTGCATCGCTGAGATCAAGCGCGTGCAACGCGGCTTGCCGGCGCGCGACCCCAAAGCCGCCCGTGTCTCGATCCCACCCTACCCCAAGCCCGGCGCCGTCCTTTTCGTCGCGCCGAACGGCGCGGACGACGCGCTGGGCACACAGGATCAGCCGTTCGCCACGCTCGCCCGAGCGCGGGACGCGATTCGCGCGTTCAAGCAGCGCGCCGGGCTGCCCGAGCGCGGGGTCACGGTGTTCGTACGAGGCGGCGCGTATCGACTCGACACAACGTTTGAGCTTGGCGAACAGGATTCGGGTGCAGAGGGCTCGCCTATCGTGTACCGCGCATACACAGGCGAACGCCCGGTCTTCAAGGGCGGGACGCGCGTCCGCGGCTTCAAGCCCGTCACCGACGCAGCTACGCTGGCGCGCCTGCCCGCGGAAGCTCGCGGCAAGGTGAGGGTCGCCGATCTGCGGGCGCAAGGCATCACCGACTTTGGTCAGCTCGACGTGCGCGGGTACGGCTGCGCAGGCTATCCCACCAAGCCGTGGGTCGACCTCTACGTCGACGGCAAGCCCATGCAACTGGCGCGCTGGCCGAACACGGGATTCGTGAAGATCGGCAAAGTCACACAGGGCAAGTTCGTCAGGCGCAAGCGCGTCCCCGGCCCTGGCGTCTTCGAGTTTGAGGGCGACCGGCCGCTACGTTGGCAGCAGGCGAAGGACGTGTGGATGTTTGGCATGTGGGGCCATCTGTGGGCCGGCAAGATCATTCGGCTTGCAGCAATCGACCGCGAGAACCGGCGTATCACGACCGGCCACCGCGGCACGTACGGTTTTCGCGAGGGCTACCCGTACTACTACTTTAACCTCCTCGAAGAGATCGACCTGCCCGGCGAATGGTACCTCGACCGCGACGCGGGCAAGCTGTACCTCTACCCGCCTAAGCCGCTGGCCGACGCTGTGGTGGAGCTGCCGATCACGTCCGCGCCTTTCGTCAAGATGGACAACGTGAGCCACGTGACGCTGCGCGGGCTCACGTTCGAGCTGGGCCGCGCGGCGGGAGTGGTGATCACCGGCGGCGAGAACGTGCTGCTCGCGGGCTGCACGATCCGGCGGCTGGGCACAAACGGCGTCATCATCCTCGGCGGCAGGCGCCACGGCGTGCTGGGCTGCGACATCTACACGCTCGGCGCCGGCGGCATTCGCATGACTGGCGGCGACTGGAAGACGCTGGAGCACAGCGGCCACTTTGTTGAGAATTGCCACGTGCACGACTTCAGCCGCGTCGACCGCGCGTACGCGCCGGCCGTGCACGTGGACGGCATCGGCATGCGCATCCGCCACAACCTGTTCCACGACTCGCCGCACCACGCCATGCGCGTCGAGGGGTACGAGCACACGATCGAATTCAACGAGATCCACAGCGTGGTGTACGAAAGCGACGATCAGGCCGGCATCGACATGTGGGGCAACCCCGCGTACCGCGGCAACGTGATGCGCTACAACTTCTGGCACCACATCGGCAGCGGCCGCCAAGTCGCAGGCCAGGCCGGCATTCGGCTCGACGACTACATCAGCGGCGTGCTCCTGTATGGCAACATCTTCTGGCGCTACTCCGGCGGCCACTTCGGCGGCATCCAGATCAACGGCGGCAAGGACAACATCGCGGACAACAACCTGTTTGTCGAGTGCAAGTACGCGATCAGCTTCTCTCCCTGGGGCGAGAAGCTCTGGAAGGCGCGCGTGGCGGCCGCGGGGCCGAGGATCACGCGCAACGGCGTGGACATCACCAAGCC
>JAJRTI010000910.1 GCA_024278415.1 Planctomycetota bacterium
GCCATCGCGCCTCAGCCTTTTGAGCATGGCCTCGAAGCTAATCAGCGGCTCTCCCGCCCGCTCTTCAAATGCTGCCAAGTCCTCTGCGTCCTCCGCCAACGCCACCCGCACAGCGTTGTTCACGAGTTTCGACATAGACTGCGACGTCTCGGCGGATTTGACCCGTAGTGCCCTGTGCAGCACAGGCTCCAAGTAGATAGTGGCTCGTTTGGTCTCTGTCAACATGATGGCGCCTCTTGTTGGGGGATGACATTATAGCATTATGACACTATGACGTCTAGGCGTCAAGAACACCCCAAAGGCAAGCCATGGGATCCGATTGCACCGGCCTTTGACCAGTCCAATCGTCCTCGCCGGGGGGCTGCGGCAGAAGCGTAGGGTGGGCCATGCCCAATGCCATTAACTTAGCGCCCCTTAGCGCCGTAGGCGCGACAGTCACTAGTGTCCCGTCCCACAAATACCTTGACATAGTTTGCTTCAGGTGTCGCTCGTCGAGAAGGATGACGCGGCCACAGTGCGGCCACAGGCCGCGCGAGTGCCCTGTGCCAGAAGTTCGTTGCCAGAGTCCGTGCTCCGCCAGCGCCCGAAGGGCGCGACGGAATACAGCCCACGGTGAAGCGAAGCGGAACCGTGGGTAAGAGGCCCAGCATGGCTCACAGCCCTCGTAGAGGGCGGCGGAAGGTCGATTCGCGCTTGCCCTACCGCCACGTTCCGTCGCCCTCTACGAGGGCTTGGCGTCACGCCGCATCGCAACCCCACGGTTCCAGCGCCGGCTTCGCCGTCGCCTACACCGTGGGCTGTATTCCGTCGCCCCCTTCGGGGGCTACTCAGAAATCCGACAAACTTGAACAACGTACTTCTGGGACAGGACACTAGCCCAAGGCGTAAGCCTTGGGTGGGCAACGGAGCCGCCGCAAGCCAAGCCCTGTCCTTTACCCATAAGTCTGTCTGGGCAACCACGAGTACGACGAGTGTACCGCGGGACAAGGCCCGGGTGGCTCTCAGCGTGAAACGCTGAAACAACATAGCCTGGGGCAACGCCCCAGGGACAATTACGTTCCGAGAACCTGTCCCCGCGCTGTAGGCGCCATACACGGTCCTTGTCTCGCTCTTTCAGAGCGACGGTGCGTTGCTGGGCACCTGTTCATGGGGCGTTGCCCCAGGCTACATTGTTGCAGCCCGTTGGGCTGCGGCACAGCGAAACATGACGCACCGACATAGTCCAGCGCGCTTTATGGGGAAAGGACAGGCCAAGCCCCAACGGGGCGGCAGAACTCCGAAAAGGGCCGCTTCTGTCGCCTCTACGAGGCTCTGGCTTCAATGGCCCCAGGCTCCCAAGGCTTACGCCTTGGGCTATTGACTGTCGCCCCGCCGGGGCTACAAGCCAGTTCTTGCGCCCTAAGTTAATGGGATTGGGCCATGCCCACCAATTCTGGCTAGCTTGGCTAAGGGACCACGGGCAAACACAGACAGCGATTTTCGGAAGCCATCCTCTGCTCATCTAGCCTTGCTTCTCCAGCCACCCCATCGACAGCTCAACCACCTGCTCCTTCCACTCGGTCGAGTAGAAGCTGTGGTTCGCTCCCTCGATGACGTGGAACTCCGCGTCGAGGCCGTGCTCTTGGCAGAAGGGCTCGTACATCTGCTGCGCACCCGCGGCCTCGGGGTCTGCGCCGCCATACACGAAGAGGACGCGCCCCTTGTAGCTCTCAAACGCGGCCACGATGTCCCGCTTCGAATCCTTGGGGTTCTCGCCCTTCTCGTCCTTGGGCGCGGCATAGTGGCCGAAGAGCACGCGGCGGACCAAACTGAAATTGATGCGCCCGCCAACAAGCTTCTTCCATGTCTCCAGCTTGAACGCCTTCTTCACGTACGATGCCGCGTTCGAGCCGGTCTTCTTGATGTCGTCCTTCGTGCTTTTGTGTGTTTGGAAGGGGAGGACGGACCAGCAAATCAGCCGGTCGATCTCCGGCATGAGCGTCGCCGCTCCGATCGCCACGTTGCCGCCAGAGCATACGCCCCACACCGCGGCGGTCTTGCAGCCGCTCTCGGCCATGAGGAACTTGGCGGCCTCACAGGTGTCGCTGATCATGCCGTCCAGGTTGGTGTCGTCGCCTTCGCTTTCGCCGCGGCCGCGCAGGTCGAAGCGCAGCGACGCGTAGCCTCGCGCGTTGAGCGTGCGGCAGCTCTGGACGATGATGCGGTGCGGCCCCATGCGGCACCCGCCCCAGCCGTGCACGAACACGACGCAGCCCATCGGCGTCCCCTCGGCTGGCAGTCCAACTACGCCGTAGAGCTTTTGCCCTTCGTTTTCGAATGTGACGAGGCGTTCCATCAGGTCACAGCCTCCAGCCACTTCAACGTTTGCCCGATGAGATTCGGGCAACCCACAAAGTCGATGCGGTTCCAGAACGGCTCCTCGATTACCGGCACGAGCGTCACATCCGCGCCGGCTTCAGTGTATGCGTCGCGCAGGCGTTCGTTCGGTTTCGAAACGGCCTCGCGGTGCGAGATCTGCACGATGAGCGTGGGGCCTTTGTGGCCGCCGAGCTGGTCGAGCAAGTCAATGGCTTCCAGTTCGCCGTACATCGCGCCGCTCACGAGGTAGCCATCGAAGTCGATGACCGTGGCGGGGTCTTTGAGGCTCTCCACGATGTCCTCACGTTTCACC
>JAJRTI010000911.1 GCA_024278415.1 Planctomycetota bacterium
GACCGCAACCTCCCGTGGGCGACCGCGGCCCGCATCCTCCAAATCTGCACCGCCAACCGCATCGACCGCGTCCACATCGCCGTGGTCGAACCCGGCGGCGACTAGCCGCGATCGTCATTGGTCATTGGTCATTGGTCACTGGTCACTGGTCACTGGTCACTGGTCACTGGTCACTGGTCACTGAGCACTGGATACTGGATACGGAATACTCCGCCCCCATGCCTCTCATCCGCCAATCCCGCCGCCCGCCGCCTCCTGAACTCGACATGGCGTCCATGATCGACGTGGTGTTCCTGCTGCTCATCTTCTTCATGTGCACGTCGAACTTCTCGAAGCTCGAAAACGATCTGCCCGCGCAGATGCCCCAAGCCGGGAAGGCCGATAACCAGGAGCAGGTGTTCGAGCCGGTGCGCGTCAAGCTCTCCCGCGTCAACAACGCGACCGTGATCCAATGCGGCGACGACATGGTTGGCACGATTCCAGGGCTCATCGCCAAGCTCAAGGCGCTGCGCGCGATCGACGACGTGCCCGTGATCATCGAAGGCGCGGCGACCGTCCCCTTCGGCGCGATGGTCGCCGCACTCGACGCCTGCTACCAGGCGAATTTGCGCAACGTCGCGTTCTCGTCCAAGGGGGTGGGGCCGTGAAGCGGAGAGGTTTTCGGTTTTCGGGGTTTGGTTTTCGGGGTTCGGGGCTCGGCGTCTTGGTTGTGGCCGCGGTGTTCGCTCCACAGCCCGTGCTCGCCGCGTCGATCCAGCAGCGTGTGAGCGCGCTCATTGCCGAGGCCGGAGCCCAAACGCGTCTGGCCGCAGCGGAACAGAAGCTCA
This sequence comes from Planctomycetota bacterium, assembly GCA_024278415.1. The sequence continues at coordinate 828 of JAJRTI010000911.1, forward strand.
AGGCCGCGGAGCGCGCGATCGCGGGCGCCAAGCTCCCCGCGCAAGAGCGTAGTTTCCTCATGGCTGACGTGGCCCGCGCCCGCGGACGCGCGCTCGTCGCGGCGTGGCAGCGCAACCCCGATCAGGCGGAGCTGCGCGCGCAGGCGCAAGCCGCTCTGGAGACAGCCCTCGCTTCGTACGAGCAACTCCAAGCCCAATGCGAGCAGCAGGCCAATCAACTCGAAGCGCAACTCGGAGACGCGGTCGCGAACGACCCGCGCTACCGCGTGGCCTGCGGCAACGTGTCCCGCGCCAACTACGCCATGGCCTGGGCCGAGTACAGCCTCGGCCTCTGCGCCACCACCAAGGACGCGCGCGAACGCCGCTTCAAGAACGCGGTGCAGCGCTTCGTCAGCTTCACCGCAGAGGGCTACCGCAAGCACCCCATCGTCATCGACTGCTTCCTCGGCCAGGCGCTCGCGCTGCTCCAACTCAACCGCTACCACGAGGTCACGCAACTCCTCGCGGCCGCGACGCCCGACAACACGCCGGCCGCGACGTACAAGCAGATGCTCTTCCTCGTGCTTCAGGCCTACCAAGCCCAAGGCTCGCACCTGAAGGCCGAAGTGGCGGCCAAGCAATATTTCGACTCGCTCCCGCCCGGCCACCGGCTCGATACGCTCGAACTCGAGATGGCCGTGCTGCGCGCACAGAGCCTCGCGAAGCTCATCGAGACCCACAGCGTGCCGCGCTACCGCGAGCGCTTCAAGAAACGCCTCCGCGAGGTCGCCAACCTCGTGCGGCCGTACGGCAGCGTTTGGGCCACCCGGCTCATGGACGTCATGGGCGAGGAAGCCACCGGCGGAGCGTTCGCGTATCTCACCAAGGCCAAAGAGTTCTTCAAGGCCAAACGCTTCGAGGACGCGCTCAAGGAGGCGTCGGCCGGCCTCGATGCGTCCACGACCGAGGCCGACCAGCCCTTCTTGCCGGACCTGCTCTATGCCAAGGCCGCGGCCGCGTGGAACTTGGGCAAGTGGACCCTCGCGCACGAGGCCGCTGCGGATTTCCTGCGGCGCTACCCCGACGACCGCCGCACTGGCGAAGTCTGCCGTATCGCAATGCAGGCCGCGCTCAAGGCGCGGGCGAGCGATCCGCCTTTGTCTGACGCCGAGTTCCTCGCGTTCCTCGACTTCGCGCAAGCCAAATTCCCCAACCACCCGGAGGTGAAGCGCGCGCCGTGGTATCGGGCGAACCTGCTCCTCCAAGCCGGCCGGTATGCGGACGCGGAGGCCGTGCTGGACGCTATCGGCCCAGACTCGCCGGTCTACCGCTACGCGCTCTACGGCCGCGCATTGGCCGCGTGCAAGCAGGCCGAGACCTTCGCCGCAGCAGGCAGCGACGCCGCGCGCCAAGCCGCGGCTCAATACGTCCAGTCCGCCGCGCGGGCGATCGCGTCATTCGCCGCAGCCGCCAAGGCCGGCCTGTCCAAGGACGAGTTGCCATTGTCCGCCGCGGTCGCAGACATCGCAGTCGCGACCGCGCGCGTGTGGCTCGATCTGCCGAAGTGCGACCACGCCGCGGTGCTCGCCATGCTCAAGCAGACCGAATCGCTGCCCAACGTGTCCGCCAAAACGCGAAACGAGCGCACAGCGGCTACCGTCGTCGCTCTCGCTCTCTCTGGCGACATCGCGGCCACTACCAAACTGCTGTCCGGGTTGCTTAAGAGCGGCGCGACGGACGCGTACATGGCCAACGCTCTCATTGCAGTGGCCGACCCGCTCGAACACGAGTACGAGAAGCGCGTCAAGGCCGGCAACGCGGCCGCGGCCCGCCGGCTCGCCGAGCAACTCGCGAAGGTCTACAAGGTGCTCTTGGATCAGGTCACAAGCCAAGCCGGCGCACACGAGGCCCAAGAGATCGCCATCCGCCGGCGGTTGGCCCGCAGCTACACGCGCCTCGGCCAACACGCGCAGGCCATCGAGCAATACGAGTGGCTTCGCAAACACGTGCCTCTCAAGCAAGCCGGCGACGTGCTGCGCGGGCTCGCGCTCGCGTACCA
>JAJRTI010000912.1 GCA_024278415.1 Planctomycetota bacterium
GGCCTGCGGCCGCAACCCTGGGCTAGAAGCCGGAAGCCCGTTGGGCTTCCAAACAGCGTTGCGTCAAGCGGAAACGCTGTCCATTGAACTCGCGCACGTTCATGGGGCCAACGGCTGTTGCAATCGGCTGAAGTGTTACTTCGTGTCTTCGTGGCCTCCGAACTCTTCGAGTCGTCGCAAAACCATGCGCTACTCAGGCGCGCCGGGCCCTCTCAGCTTGCGCCAAACACCCGCCAGGCCTCGGGCCTGGAAAAACAGCCCAACGCCGATCGCAATCTGCACGCCCGAGGTAATCAGCCCTCTCGAAATACTCGGCCGCATCGGTCCGCCAGCGAAGCGAATCTGCCGATCAGCGACGATCTGACCCACAAGAAGCGGGATCGCCTTCACCAGCGCATATACGCCAATAGCCGCGAGCGCGACGGCGAGCAACGGCTCCGCGTCCAGGCCGTTGCCCAGTTCGACATCATCGGACTCAGGGATCAACCACTGCCCGACGACGTCGCTCTTGATAATCAACGCGTAGGCGATAACCACGGGAGCAAGTAACGCCACTGCCGATAAGACTTGCATCGCCCATGTTGCAGTCTTCGCCAAACCGCCTGTGCGAACGGCCATGAACAATCCGACGTAATTGGGGAGAACTCGCAACATCTCCATGAGCACAAAGATGCCGATCAACTTCAGCGCAACCGACACCATCTGACGCACTTTCATATCTCTTCTCCTTGCACCTCTGGGAGCGAGAGTCCCAAAGGCGCGTATGTGCACAATCGAAGCCTTCTCCTTCCCAAACTCCAGCTTTGAGCGGGCAACGTCCCGGCGCACAATCCAGCGCGCACTAGCCACATGCGCCAGCATGCGGGACTGCGGAATCGCGACGGAGCGTCCCCGTCAACACGCGCGCGCCTGCTACCGCCGCGGCTTGGACACCAGCACTTCAACCAATGTCGGCGCAAGCAAGAGCGAATGCGACTCGACGCTCAACTTCACCTCCCGGTAGCCTGCCTTCGCTGTGGCCGCAACGACAAGCTTGAACGTCCGGGACGATTCTCCCCCGGCTGGGAGATTCACGCGCGGGCTCGCCGGCTCCGCCCGCCAATCTGGGGGCAACTCGAAGCGGATTCGGTCTTCCACCGCGGCGTCGCCCACGTTCGCGACCGCGACGCGGAGGGACAAAGTCTGGCCGGGCCGGGCGTCGAAGCGCACGCGGCGCTCAGCGTCAGGCGCGGCTGCATGTATCCACCGCGCGGCTTCCGGCATATGCGTCAGCGCGAACGACGTGCGCACGCCGTAGTTGCAGGAGCAATGGAAGCTCTTGTACGGCGCGAGAAGCAGGCCGTCCGCGGGGATGAGGTTGAAGTTGCACGCGGCGCGCACCCCTCGGAAGCGGAGCTGGTGGCCAGTGGCCAAATCGAACGTAGACGCGTGCGCGTCGCGCACGGTGATCAGCCGCTCGCTCCCGACCGCGCGGCCGCAGCCGCGGGTGCCGCGATTCGTCGAAAACCGCCACAGCCGCATGGCGAGCTTGCGGCCCGTACGCACGTCGTACAGCGCGCCGGACTGCGCATTCAGCAAACCGCTCAGCACGACCGGCGGTCTCGGCGCGGAATACATCGAAGGCCTCTCCTCGATGGGAATCTTGCCGCGCCACAGGACCGCGCCGTCCCCGCCGCGGAACGCGAGCGTCGAGTAATACACCGCGGTCACCACCAGCGCGTCCGCCGCCTCCGAGTAGGACAGCAGCGGATGCAGCGGCGGAAACAACTTGCGCCACCGCGCCGGCTCCTCCGGGGCAGGCAAGTCGATGGAGCGCTCCCACAACAAGGCCCCAGTGCGCATGTCGAGCGCAAAGACCTTGGGAGTCTCCGTCTTCGTTTCGCCTCGCCGCGCGTGTGCCGCGCGCCAGTATTCGACGCCGTACGCCCGGCCGCCGCCGACGGCCAGGTGCAAGCCGTCGCGTTGGAGGTTTCGGCTCCAGGCCGGCCGCCCTGTGCGCCGATCCAAGCACACCAGGCGACGAGCCGAGGTCGCGTCCACCAGCCAATCGCGCCACACGCGGAGTTGACCGGCCCAGCCTTCCCCCGGCGCGGCATCAGGAACTCTGAACCGCGCCGCGACGGTTCCAGTCGCAGAGTCTAGGCGCAGGATCACGCCAGCGTTGACCGCGTACGCCGCGTCCGGGAGCGCGACCAGCGTGTTGGGATTCAGGCGCACGCCGCGGCTCCACAGCAGGACGCCCGTGTACGCGTCCGTTGCGTACAGTTCGGTCGGCCACGCGAGAAACAGGCGCCCGCCCGCGGCCACGCACGTGAAGTTCTCCCGCCACCGCTCGATGCGATGCAGCGAGCCGCCAAACCACAGCAAGCCCAGCGGCGATCGAACCGCACGGTCCGGCGACGCGTACGTCTGGCCCGGCCCGCCCGCGAGGTGCGACCAGTCGCCCGCGCCGGGCAACGGCCCCACGCGCGTCATCAGCGTCAGCGATCCCTCGCGGCGAATCCGGATTTGCGGCCAACGCTGCGCGGCCGCGATTTGCTTCAGCCGTTTGCTCTGTCCCGGCGACAGCGGCAAGCATGCAGTGCCTCCGTAGGGGCGCAGGCAACGCCGGAGCCTTTCCGAGAAATCGCTCATGTCCCCCGCGGCCACGCTCGACTCCGCGACGACGAGGCTCGCGAAGTAGGGCGGCAATTCGATCGACGTCAAGTCCCCGCGCAGCACCTGAACCCAGGCGCCGTAAAGGCCCGCCTTGTCGAACTCGCGGCGGAGCGCGGCCGCTTTGCGTGCGTCGCGCTCCAGCACGATCCAGCGCAGCCGCGTCTGCCGCACGAGCGCGCGCAGCAGCCGGCCCGAGCCCAC
>JAJRTI010000913.1 GCA_024278415.1 Planctomycetota bacterium
TGCCAACTGTATTCGCTTGTGCTCTCCTGCAAGCAGTGCGGAGTGGATCCTGAGGCCTACATCGAGGACGTGCTGGGGCGGATCAACACGACTCCCCATTCCAAGATCGCGGAGCTGACGCCCTGGGGCTGGAAGGCTGCGCGTCAGAGGGAGCAGGCCCCCTCCTGATCGCAAGCCTGACCGACCGCCCGTGTCAACTGTCTGGCGGGATGGGATGACAGGACGCGTACGCCCAACGGGCCGAAGGCATGACAACGGCAGAGTTGGCGACCTTGCTCGAAGTCACTACCACGAGCATCTACTACTGGAAGCGCCGACTACGAGAGCGCGACCAGGACGTGCATAACGCCGCGGCCGGACCCGGGACGGCCAAGGTCGGCCTCGTCGAGGTTCGTGTCGCGTCGTCGAATCCTCGTAGTGCCCCGTCGCCGGATCCATTCGAGCTGCGCCTCGCTGGGGAACGCACGATCATGGTCCCGGCTGACTTCGACCCCGACGCTCTGCGCGCGCTCGTCGGCGCCCTCGAAGCGTGCTGACCTTCACGGGGCGCCACGTCTTCCTGGTCACCGGGCCGACGGACATGAGGAAATCATTCAACGGCTTGGCTGGCATCGCCCGAGAACGCCTCGGTGCGACGCCTGCATCGCGCGACCTCTACCTGTTCTGCAACCGTGGTCGCAATCGCCTCAAGGCTCTCATCTACGATGAATCCGGAGCGTGGGTGCTCGCGAAGCGCTTGGACAAAGGGACCTTTTCGTGGCCCTCGTCCGATACCAAGGGTGCGACGCTCGAGTACAGCGAAGAGCAGCTCGCGTTGCTCCTTGGGGGTTTCGACGCGCCGACGCTGACCCCCCGTCCATGGTTGCGACGAGCGTGGCGGGTGCCACCGTCACGGACAGCAACGACTTCACCACAGAACAACGTACCACAGGCTTGAATGCGCCGGGCGACATGGCACTCTGTGATCATGTTGCCCGCCGCATCCGCCTCCGTCGCCAAGCTGCAACTGGCGCATCGCGAGAGTGAGCGCAAGCTAGCTGAACGCGGGGCGCAGAACAAGGAGCTGCGCAGGCGAAACGCCGAGCTGGCCGCCGAACTGAAGACGCTGCGGCGCGACTTCAGCGCGTTCCGCGAAGAGGTCAAGAGACTCCTCGGCCACGTGCCAAAGTCGAAGCAGCTCATCGACGAAGGACAGCTGTCCCTGTTCGCCGACGTCGCCGTCCCCGACGCGCTGCCCGAAGAGGACGCAGCCGACACGCCCGATGGCGAGGACGCCGAAGACGAGTGCGATCGGCCCAAACGCAAGAAGCGGGCGAAGAAGACCGATCGGAATCTCCTTGCACGCGAGATCGTGCGACACGAGCTGCCAGAAGGGGAGCGCGTGTGCCCCGAGACCGGCGTAGCGCTGGTGCCGGTCGACGTGGAAATCACCGAGGAGCTCGACTACGTCGCCGCAGAGATGCGGGTGATCGAGCATCAGCGCGTCATCTACGGACCTCCGCCGGAAGTGGCAAAGGATCGCCAGATCGAGCCGCTCAAGGCGCCGATGCCGCTGCAACCCCTTGAGGGATGCATGGCGAGCGCCGCCCTCCTGGCACACTTGCTCGTGCAGAAGTACGTCTTTCACTTGCCGTTGTACCGGCAAGAGGAGGTCTTTCAGCAGGCGGGGCTCTTCATCGCGCGCTCGACCCTGTGCGACTGGGTGATGAAGGCGGCATTCGCACTCGGCCCAATCGCACGTGCAATCGAGGGGGCAATTCGGGCAGGGCCTGTACTGCAGCTCGACGACACGCCGGTCAAGTGCCAGATCACCAAGACCGAAGAATCCGAAAAGGGGATTCGGCAGGCCTATCTTTGGTCGTTCGTAAACCCAAACGTCGTTGGCGTTGCCTTCCGCTTCACCGAGGGGCGTGCGGCCGCAGACCTAGCTCCACTCCTCGTGGGGTCGGGTGCGTCGATCCTGTTGGGTGACGCGTACGCGGCGAATCAGGCCGCCGCGCGTGAAGCGAAGCTGGTGTTCGAGTACGCCGGATGCTGGGCCCATGTCCTGCGCAAGTTCAAGGACGCACGGCACGAGGCGCCTTCGATGGTACGCTTGTTCCGCGCCGACCTGAGAGAGCTCTACGACATCGAGGACGATGCCGAGGAGCGCAAACTCAACGCGAACGCTCGTGCTGAACTACGGCAAGAGAAGGCACGCCCCGTGATCGCACGGATACTGGCGCGCACTCTGGGCTGGAAGGAGACATTCAGCCTCAGCGGGAAGATGGGCGACGCGATCAAGTACCTGCGAAACAACCGGAAGGCGCTCATGACGTACCTGTCGAATGGCGATGTGGCCATCGACAACAATGCGTGCGAAAGATCAATTCGGCCGATCGGAATCGGACGGCGGAATTGGCTATTCATGGGGAGCGTCGCGGGCGGCGAAGCCGCCGCGACAGTCTTCACGTTGATCGAGTCGTGCAAGGCTGCCGACATCGAGCTAATGCCGTACTTGACCGACGTGCTCGTACGCGTGGCGACGCA
>JAJRTI010000914.1 GCA_024278415.1 Planctomycetota bacterium
GAGGAAGATGCCGCCCGCGGGCATGTGATCGATCGCGAGGTAGCTGCCGTGGACGATGTTGATGCTCAAGTGGCCCATGACGACCACGAGCGTGGACAGCACCATCCCGACGAGGAAAGCGCGGAAGGTGAAGGTCGGCGGGTTAGCTTCGGGGGCTTCTGGCATAGGGCGTCTTCGGTCGGTGGGCGTAGCGCCGGAGCGCGGCGGCGCGGACAGGCGAATCCGGAGGGCTCTGGCGTGCCGAAAAGACGCGTATTCTATCGGATTGCGCTAGAGATGGGAAGGGGGCGAAGGGCAGGAGTTTGCCCGCCGCCTGTGCGCGCGTCAGCGCCGCCTCCCATGCCTGTAGTGCTCACGTCAGTGAGCCTCTGGCACGTTGACAGCGTCGTGCGGAGGCTCACTGACGTGAGCACTACAGGCGTAGGCGCCCCGCGTGCATTCCCTGCCACGGTTACGGTAGGTTGATCATGTGCGCGACATCGCTGAAGCGTGCCAGCCTGCGGCCCTCTGCCTCACACCGCACCTCCGTGATCGACGCGTTGGCCACCAATTCGATGCGGGGTTCCGCGGTGGGGACGAGCGCGGCCGCGAGCGCGGCGACCGATGCGCCATGGCCCACGAGCACGGTGACACCCTCGTGGGCCACCTGGAGCAAGTCGTCCGCCAAGCCCTCCAGCCGCGCGTAGAGGTCGGGGAAGTCTTCCGCCTGCCGCGGCCACCAGTGGTCGTCGTCGCGGCCGCTCGTGGCTTGCGCATGCGCGGCGACGATCTCCGCTAGCGACGGCAGGCGCAGGGTCTCCAAGTCGAACCAGTCGTTGTAGAAAAACTCGTGCAGCCGCGGTTCGAGCCGCACCGGCAAGTCGAGCGCGTCGCCCACCGCGCACGCGGTCTGCACCGCGCGCTCGAACGGGCTCGACCAGATGGCTTGCACGCCGGCCCCGCCCGCGAGGTGCGCGGCGAGCGCGTCCGCTTGCCGTTCGCCCATCGGGCTCAGCCCGGGGTTGGAGCCGGCGTTGGGTGCGCCGGCATTGCCCAGCGATTCCGCATGGCGAATGATGTAGAACGTGCGCGTCACGGCCGGTAGAACGCCCCCTCGATGAAACAGTCGCCATCGGGCTGCACGTAGTAATAGACCGTGAGCACGCGGCCATCGCCCAACTCGATGCTCACCGGGTAGCCGAGGTCGCTGCTGGCCGCGCCGTGGTGAAGCACGAACTCGCTGGCCCTGTCCCATGTCTTGCCACCGTCCCGGCTCACGCAACCGCGCACGCCAAAGGGCTGGTAGCGGTACCCATAGGTCATGAGCAGCCGGCCATCGGACAGGGCGAGGATGTGCTGAGGAAACCCCCTGAGCGTCAGCCGCCGGGGCACGCTCCAATGCCGGCCGGCGTCGGTCGATAGAGACTGCACGATGTAGCCGTGCGGCTCTGCTCGGATCGTCGTGATCCAGGGGCCCTTGGGCGGGATGCAGAGATTGGGCTCCCAGTACACCTCCTTGCCCAGGCCGTTCCGGTAAGCCATGGAATGGCCCACCTCGCCGTAGCGCTCCCAGGTGCGGCCTTCGTCCTTCGAGCGCCAGATCACGATGTAGCGTTTGCCCTGCGCCGCGTCAGCGGACGGATAGTAGAGATAGCCGTCGGGCCCGAGCGTGGGGCCGTGGGGGCTGAAGGGCGGGATGCGGATCGGCTTCGTCCAGGTGCGACCGTTGTCGTCGGAGAAGATGATCTGCTTGCCAGTGTAAGTCGAGAGGCCGTCCTTTTGGATGCGTGCGGTGTGCTCCGGGTATTTCTCGCGCAGAGCCTTTGTCGTCATCCAACTGTTCCAGGTGTTGAACGTGACCGCGATACGTCCGCTGGGCAGCGTGGTGATGCTGGGATCGCGGTCGTCGGACGGCGAGTCCCAGATGCACACCGGCTTGTGCCACGTGCGGCCGTTGTCGGTCGAGCGCGAGAGCACGATGCGGCCCAGCGCGCACACGTGGGCTTCGCCTTCGCGCGACACGACCGCGAGGTCGCCGTTGGGCAGCCGCGCAATGCCTGGGAACGCGAAGTGCCGGCCCTGAGCCTCGCAGATGGTCACGCGGTCCGTGGCCACGCGGACCTCCTGCTTGCGGATCACGCGCGGCACGAAGCGCATGTACTGCAAGTACACGGGATAGCCGATCGCACGGAGGACGATGCGCCGGCCAGTGAGTTCGGCCGCGTGCTTCCAGTGGAACTCGAAGTTGAAATGCCGTTTCGGCGTGGCCGCCGGTGCGGAGACCGGAAAGAACTTCTCCTCGTCCGAGAGCTTGAGCGCGAAGGCCATGGCCGGCGTGACCGCGCGCAGGCCGAGGTAGATGTCGTACACGCCCTTGAGCTTCGGATCGTAGGTGATGTCGGGCGGCGTGCCGGCGACGTTGAGCAACGACTGCGTCCAGTTGGGGTGGCGCAGCACCCAATATCCCTTGGTTCGGTCGGCCTCTGGCCCGTCTGCGAGCCACTTCGTGGACTTATCCTCGGCCTGCATTTGGATGATGTGTGCAGGCGTGCAGCGCTCTAAGTCCGCGCGCACGATGGGCTTGCCAAGCGTCTCGACGGCTGCTTCCTCAGTCGTGAATCCATCAGCAGCCATGGCGAGACGTGTCAGTAGGAAGCACGCGAGTAGGGTTCGGTTGGTCATTCGGGTTGGTCCTTCGTGCGAGGATTGTGTGTTCGGTGAGGATGACTGCGTATGGCGTATGGCGTAAAGACGTGAAACGTAAGCATCGGCTGCTCCGCGTGTCCTCCTGGCCGCGCGTCTTACGCAGTTACGTGCTGCCCAAGGCGCGATCCGAGATACGGAATACGCAATACGCCGTATCGTCCAACCTTCGCGGGAGCTGCCCCCCCCGCAGCTTACGTTTTACGCGTTTACGTTTTACGCTTCGCCCTCCTCCCGGCGCTGCCACTCGACGACCTGGCGGTACGGCACGTCGCCGCCGAAGATGTCGAGTGCGCTGCCGATGGTCAGGTCCACGCGGCCGGCGCCCAGCTCCTTCACGAGGTCCAAGTCCTCCAGCCGCGTCGCTCCGCCGGCGTAGGTCGCCGGGACGGGCGAGTGCGCACCCAGCAGGCGCACCAAGTCCGGCTCGATGCCTTGGCGCAGGCCCTCCACGTCTACGCCGTGCACGAGGAACTCCGCACAATGGCGCGCCAACTCCGCGAGCGTGTCGGGCGCGACTTGGACTTGGGTGAACGTCTGCCATCGGTCGGTGACGACGAAGTACGCGTCCTCGCGCTTACGGCAACTCAAGTCGAGCACGAGCCGCTCCCTGCCCACCGCGGCTTCGATCCGGCGCAAGCTGTCATAGTCAACCTGCCCGGCCTTGAACACGCACGACGTGACGATGACGTGGCTCGCGCCGGCGTCCAGATACTGCTGAGCGTTCTCGTCGTTGATGCCGCCGCCGACTTGGAGTCCGCCGGGGTACTCGGCGAGCGCGGCCTTGGCCGCGGCTTCGTTGCCCGGGCCCAGCATGATCACGTGGCCGCCCGGCAACTTGTCTTGCCGATACAGCCGCGCGAAGTCGGCCGGCGAACGCTCCGTCTCGAAGTTCGTCCGCACAGAGCCCGGCTGCTCATCGCTCAGCGTGCCGCCGACGATCTGCTTGACTTTGCCTTCGTGGAGATCGATGCAGGGACGGAAGCGCATAGGGGTGGAATGGTTCATGGTTGATGGCGGGCGAATCCAGCCATGAACCATCAACCATTAACCATTCTGAAGAAGCGGCAGCTTCACGGGCTGCCCGGTGTCGTAGCAGATCTGCGCGGCGAACGCGATTTCGTGCGTGAGGATCGCGTCGTCGAGGTTCGCGTGCGACTCCTTGTCCGCAAGGATGCACTCGACGAAATGGTCGATCTCGCCTTGGAACGGGTGGTGCGCGACGTCCGCGCTGTCGGGCATGATCGACGGGATCTCGACCCAGTCCTTATGGCCGGGATACTTGTGCGACCAGACCTTGTTGTCGCGCACCGTGCCCTTGCTGCCGAAAATCTCGACGGGGAAGGTGTAGGGGCACACGCAGTCGAAGTTGACCGACACCTTGCCGTGTGCGCCGTTGTCAAACTTGACCAGCGCGACTTCGAGGCCATCGTACTCGATCGGCTCGGACTCGTCGAACTTGCCCTCGGTGTAGTTGTAGTACTCGCGCTTGCCCTTGCGGTAGCCGCCGGAGTAGGCGAAGACCTCGACCGGCTTGGCGGCCTCGTACTGGCCCTTGGCTGCGAACCAGCGCAGTGCGTCGATCGCGTGGCAGCCGCCCACGAGGAGCGCGCTCACGCCGGTCTCTTTCCTGCGCGCGTCCTCGTACCCCGTCCACCATGCGCCGATGTCGTGCTCGTAGTCGGTCTCCGCGTAGTAGATGTCGCCCAGTGCGTCGTCGGCCATCATGGCCTTGACCGTCTCGAAGAGCGGGTTCCAACGCAGCACGAAGCTCACGCAGGTCTTCACCCCGGCCGCGCGCACCGCGTCGCGCATCTGCCGCATCTCGTCGACCGAGTTGGCGATGGGCTTCTCAATGATCAAGTGCTTGCCCGCCGCGGCCGCGGCGAGCGTGTTTTCGCAGTGCAGATGCTGGGGCGTGCAGATGGACACGACGTCCACGCCATCGTGCTTGAGCGCGGCCTCGAAGTCGCCCGCGTACAGGCCGATGTCCTCCAGCCCGGCCTCCTCCGCGCGCGTCTCGCAACTGCTCATGCTGCGGCTGGAGATCGCAACGATCTCCGTATCGGGGTTCGCGTTGAAAGCGGCAATGTGCTGGGTCGATACCCAACCCGCGCCGTGGATCAGAACGCCCAATTTCTCGTCGGCCATGGTCACACTCCTGGGGCAGGAAGGTTCGTTTGCGGAAGGCTGGAGACGCGGGGATTGTATGGCCGCCCGCGGGGAGAGTCAAGGCGCGTGGATCACGCAGGGTTATCTACCGCAACCACGCCAGAAAAGCCAATGGCCCCCCAATACGGCATGGCGCGCCACGAGCCGTAGTGTCATGTCGCGGCTGAGGTGTCGAACACGGCGCCACCGCAGTGCGCCCGCGGGAGCGGCCCGCTCGTAGTGGCGACCGTCAGGGCGCCCTCTCTGCTCCGATGGTGAATCGCCGCCCGAGCGGAAGGCCCTGACGGGCCTACTACAAGCGGAGTGCGCCCGCGCGCGCGCCCTGCCGAACACTATTGATACCGCCCCACTTCCTTGGCAAGATTCACGATACCCCGGAAGTCCTCCAGGCTCACGCTCGACGGCACGGAATGGTCGGACGAGAAGATGTAGCCGCCGTTCTCCATGAGCTTCGGGAGCTGCTCGCGAATGACCGCCTCGATCGCGTCGGGGTCGTCCCACAGCATCGCGTTGATGCCGCCATGGAGCAGCAGTTTGTCGCCGAACGTCTGCTTCAGTTCGACGGGGTCCATGCCCGCCTTGACTTCGAGCGGGTTGAGCGCGTCGAGTCCCATGTCGACGAAGTCGGGCACGAACGCGCGCACCATGCCGCAGGAGTGGAGTTCCGCCACGATGCCTTTGGCGTGCGCCCAATCAATCGCGCGCTGCTGCACGGGCTTGAGGACGTCTCGATACATCTGGAGCGAGAAGAACGTGTGCTGCTTGTAGCCCATGTCGTCGGGCCAGCGCACCGCGTTGAACTCGTATCCCGCGTCCCACACCATGTCGAGCAGCGCCAGGTTCACGTCGAGGTAGTGGTTGAACATGTCCATGCACCACTCGGGATCGTCGGCCATGGCCATGAGGATGCGCTCGGTGCCCACGAGCCATGCGTGCGTCACGTCGAAGCCGAACCACAGGCCCGCGGTGATCCAGTCGCCGCGCTCGCGCCAGGTCGCATACTCGTTCTTGAGTTGGTCCCAGTTCACACGGTCCCGCATGGGCGTCATGCGCGCCTTGGCCTCGGCCCATGTCTCGCGGTCCTTGACCCTGAAATCGAGGAAGTCGGGGGTGGAGGCCTGATGCTTCCAGTTCTTCGCGGTCGAGCCCCACTTGCTTGTGGCGATGCGGTACTCGTCGGTGTCCTCGATGATCTCAACGGGGTATCGCGGGCTGTTGTCCACGCCGATGTTGGCGACGTGGTCGAGCCCGAAGAAGTCGACGTAGCTCACATCCTTGGGCATGCCCTCGCGCTGCCAGCGTTCGATGGTCGCGCCCCAGGGCGAGTCGATGATGGGAACGCGGTCCGCGTCCTGGTGGGCAAACATGCGGGCGAAGCGTTCGCGGGCGGTGAGTTCGGTCATGATCGGCGGTCATTCTCAGCAGTTGGTTGAGCCACTTGCAAAACCCCAGTTGTCCTACCTGTGCTGTGGCGCCGCAAGCCGGCGTCGTCGCGTTTGTAGTAGGCCCGTGAGGGCCTTCCGCTCGGGTGGCGAATCGCCATCGGCGCAGAGGGCACCCTGACGGCGCGCCACTACAAGCGGCGCGCTCCCGCGCTCGCATCTCGGCGGCGCCGCGTTCGACACCTCCGCCATGCATGATGTTAGGCGCGAGGCCTCGGCCCATTGGGGTTTTGCAAGTCGCTCGGTTGGTAAACGCTCAGGTCCTCCGCTCGTGCGGCGGCTGCCTGTCGGTCGTCGAACGAGACAAAGACATCGGCCCGTGAGATAAGCGCGCACGCGATGTGGAGGGCGTCCATTCCGCGCAACGCATGCGTCTCAAGTAGGCGAACGGCCTCGGCGATAACAGGCCGGGAGAGTTGGCAGACAGTTACAGCCCCAAAATCGATCTCCACTTCCGCTTTGACGGCCTCGTACTGATCGCCTGTCAGCCGTCCCTCCCGTCGCGCACGGCATAGCGCCGACATGACTTCCGGCTCGCAGATCACGCTGACGATAAGTTCGTCTGCGGCTGCACAGCAGTGGTCGACGAAATCCCCTCCCACCTCATCGAGGTAGAGCTTCGTGAGGGCCGACGAGTCGAAGAACGCTCTCAATAGGGCGACTCCCGCCGCTCCTTGATGATCTCGTCGCTTAGCGATAGGCCCGGCACTTTGATCTTCTTCCGGGGCCTCTTCCAAACCGCAATGTCGCCCTTCTGGCGCAAAGGCACCACTTCCGCCACGCGCTCTCCGCCGGACACCAACTCGAGTGTCTCCCCGTCCTTCACTTTAGCTATGTAGCCAGCCAGGTCCTTCTCGAGTTCTGCGATCGTTACGGTTGTCATGAGATGATCCTCCTCGTCAACCATTCAACCTTGAGTGTACACCTGTCTTCGCACGCCGTCAACCACCGCGCAGCGTTGGATTCGGGCCTCTTTGCGCCATCGCGCCTTTGCGTCTTTGCGTTTCCACCTCACACCTCGAACACATCCCCATCGTGCGCGATTTCCCAAGGGAACGGCAGCTCCGCGAACTTCTCGCGGAGCGCGGCCTCGCCCTCCTCGCCGTGCCAGGGGTTGTGCACGTGGTTGAAAACCATGCGCTTGATCGGGCACTGCTTCAGCACGGGCAGCTCGGTCTCCGGCTGGTAGTGGGTGATCTCGCAAATGCACAGGTCGCACGGCTCGTCCCGCGCCACCTTAGGGAAGTCGGAGAAGTCCGCACGCAGGTCGCCGGTGCAAATCACGCGCTTGCCCTCGGCCTCCAGCACGTACGCGTAGCTCGCCCAGTCCGGGTCCGGGAGCTGAAACGTGCGGACCCCGGACACGCGCAGCACGCCGTCGTCGTAGAACGGCCCTTCCGTCGCCACGTCCAAGCTAGCCATGGGCGACGGCCACTTGAGGTGCATCGCGTGGAGCCAGCCTTCGAGCGGCGCGATCGCGGCCTCCTCGGGCAGGAAGATGCGCGTACGCTGCGCGTCGTTGGGGTACTTGATGAGCGCCTTGATCAGATTGGGCACGCCGCCCACGTGGTCCTCGTGCATGTGCGTGATGAAGACCGCAGCCAGCGGGCCGAACGGCTTGCCCGCGCGGATCATGAGGCCGTTGACCGGCTGGCCCGCGTCGACCAGGTACGACGCTTCGCCGATCTCGAAGAGCGTGGATGAGTTGAAGCGACAATACGTGTGGTCGCCGTGGCTGGTGCCGAGGGTGGTGATGAGCATGGGGGGCAGAAGTCAGTGATCAGGAGTCAGTGGTCAGTGGCGAGAGGAAACTGCATGGCCTACCTGAGGCCCGATGGAAAGCGCGTATGTTAGCAGAAACTCGCTATAATGCGACCGGGCCCGCGCGAGCCTGCGTGGCCGGAGCGGATCCCGAAGCATCGGGACCGCCCGACGGAATGCAAAGGCATTCCGCTCCACAGGGCGCACCCGCGGTCCGAAGTCTTGAGGTGCCCGGAGAAACCCCAGAGCAATAGTCGGAGAATGACAATGCAGGCACTCACCATCAACGTTCCCGACCCCGCCGGCCTCGGCACGCTCAGGCCGGTCACGGGCGGCGTGCCCCTTGCCCAAGGCGCGGCGCCAGCCGGCTCATGCTTCATACTCAAGGACGCGGGCGGCAACGGCGTGCCGTTGCAGGCTGACGTGCTCGCGCGCTGGCAAGACGGCAGCGCGCGGTGGGTGCTGCTGGATTTTGCGTCTCGGGGCGATACACAATACGAGCTTTCGTGGGGACAGGCCAACCCGGCCGGCGACGCGTCCCCTTCGCCTCTCGGCTGTGAGGCCTCCCTTGACGGATCGCGGCTCGCACGCATCGCCGACCGTGTCGACGTTGAGATGTCGCTCACCATTGAGCGCGGCGATGTCTGCCGCGGGGTGATCGAATCGTCCGACGTGGAGGCCGACGGCCCGATTCGCCGAACGCACGCGCTCGTGGGATCGTTCCGCACGCCCGATGGTGAGCGGGTCTTTCAGTTCAGACTGCGCGTGTCCACGTACGCGGGAATGTCGGTCGTGCGGCTCGAGCCCATGATCCTCATCGACGCCGACCGCGGCATCCTCCAGCACGTGCGGGAGATCCGTTTCACGCTGCGGCCCGTCCAGCCCGTCCAGACTGCGATGATCGGAGGAGACCCGGGTTGGCAAGGCGACGCGTCATCGTCTGTCAGGCTCTTGCAGTACGACGACGAACACTACCGCCTTGAAGGTGCGGACGGCGCCGGCGCCAAAGCCCCGGGCTGGGCGTCGCTGGGCGACGTCGCAGTGGCGCTGCGCGACTTCTGGCAGCAGTGGCCCAAGAGCCTCGAAGTTGCGGAAGGCGAACTCTCGGTCGGACTGCTCCCCAGATTCGCGCCCGGCGCGTTCGCACACATGGAGCCCTGGTACAAGCACCAGTATCTCTTCGACGGCGAGTGCTACCGCCTGCGCACGGGCCAGGCGCGGCGATGGGAGCTGTGGCTCGACCTGGACGGCGATGGCGAGCCGCTAGCCGCGATGGCCCACGCGCCGCTCGCGCCAGTGGCCGACCCGGCGCAGGCCATCGCAACCGGGGTCTGGGACGAGATCGCGGCCGCGGGCACTCCCGATATGGCCGCGTACGACCAGTGGGCGGAGAACCTGTTCGGCTCGTACGGCCACAGCATCGAAGCACAGCGCGACTACGGCGCGATGAACTGGGGCGATTGGTTCGGGGAGCGACACGTGAACTGGGGCAACCACGAATACGACACGACCAACCAGATCCTCATCCAGTTCGCTCGCACCGGCGACCCGAAGTATCTCTACGCGGCCGACGCGGCGGCACGGCATTCGAGCGAAGTGGACACCATCCATCACGTCAACGACGACCTCTACCGCTACTTCGTGGACAACTTTGGCTGCCCTGGATATCCCCCTCGCGCAGGCATGGTTCATGAGCACTCGGTGGGCCACGTGGGCAGTTTCTACAGCACCGAACAGATACGCAAGCTGTTCGTCGAGCACGGCGTTGGGGCCGGCACGGACAAGCCCTATCTCTGCCTCGATCCCTACAACCTTGGCCACATCTGGACGCAAGGGCTCGTGCGCCACTACTTCCTCACCGGCGATCCGTTCCTCAGGGAAACCGTGGAGAAGATCGGCGACAACCTCGC
>JAJRTI010000915.1 GCA_024278415.1 Planctomycetota bacterium
CCGCCCTGCAGGGCGGGCGGATGGGGGGGAGCGAAGCTGTGCGCCTCAAAACCCAGGGTTGCGAGCTTCGCTCGCGAACCCTGGGCTGATATCCGGAATCCCGTTGGGATTCAGATACCCCAACACGCGGCGTTGCACGGAGGCTTTGACAGTATTCCTGTACCGGCTGTTGTACTTGGCTGAAGCGTTACGAAACTTCGATGTCCTCGACGTTAGTAGTACAGGGGGCGCAATTGTGCGCAAACCCCGAACGGGGTTTGACAACAGAGCCCAGGGTAGCCGCAGAATGCGGCTACCCTGGGTGCACGACCGCAAAACGATTGAACGCCGAAGGCGTTCCACAAGGGTTTCCCAGGGTTGCGCTACGCTTAACCCTGGGCTTTGGGGTATAGCGCCTACGGCGTATCGACATGAGGCGCCGAACCCCCGGGCAAGGGATGCATCCACCGAGAGTCGCGGCAGACAGAATTGGCAGGCATTGCCCAACCTGTGCGCCGGATTGGGTAAACGAACTTGCGGGACGCGACACTAGCCCCTAGCCCCTAGCCCCTAGCCCCTAGCCTCTGACCTCTGACCTCTGACCTCTGACCTCTGATCCCTCATCGACCTCGCCCCCTGCTCAGTATTGCGGGACTGGCGCGGCCAGGCTCTTCCGGTAAATCACGTCCCTGCACTCAGCAAGCCCGCCGGCCACGACCAGCGCCCCTGCCGCGGCCCCGCCGGGGCGCACGCGAACCTGGCTCAGGTGATGTGGCAGCACCGACTTCTGCGGCTTCACCTGCCTGCCACCCGCGAGCGCCACCACGAGGTCTGTGGTGCTCATGACCCGGTCCTCAGGCGTCATGTTGCGCAAGCTGACCCAGACCTCCGTGCACCGCGTTCCGCGGCAGAACCCGGGCGTCACCCGGAGCACCTTCAGCGCCACATCCTTGCCAACCTTGTAGCCCGCTTCCGCCGCGGCCTTGCGGAGGCTCTTCCGCCACTGCTGCTGAATCGAGCGCAAGCTGTCCTGGATGGTGCGCACGACGTCCTGGGCCACTTGTGCCTCCTTGGCTTGGTCGACAAGAGTTGAGCATTTCTGGAAGGCATCGGCAAACGCCCCCTGTTTCGCCGCCTCGACGCAAGCACGCGCCTGGGTTTGGAACGAAGCAGCCCGGCTCGCGGCCACGCGGTCGTTGGCTCGCACTCCAAGCCAGATGAGTGCGACCACGACCAAGGCCACGGCGATCTGGCCGACCGACGCCAGATTGACAAGGCGCGGCGCGGGCCCGCGGGCCCCACCAGTGCCCGTCGGCTCAAGGTTTGGCGTGGGCGCCTTGCTGCCAGAGCCGTCTATAGCCGCACCGCAATGGGGACACTTGACCGCTCCGTCTCGCACCGCCTCCTTGCACGCCGGGCAACGCCGGCCCAGCAGGTAGCCGCAGTAGATGCAACGGGTCGCGTACCGCGAGACCGCGTGGCCGCAATGGGGGCAAGCCCCCTCCGCCACCGCCGACGCGGCCGGCGAGCCCGGCGCGGGCGTGACCCCCTTGGTCAGCGAGAGGATCGCTTCCCTCAACTCCCCGCAGGACTGATACCGCCCATCCGGCGCCTTGGCCATCGCCTTCTCAATGATTGCAGTCACGCCCACAGGCAGCTCGGGCCGCAACGCCCGCGGGTCTGGAGGCGGATCGGTCTTGTGCATCAACATGATGATCAGCGCGTCGTCAGCCACGAACGGCGGCCGGCCGGTGAGCAGGTAGAAGTACATCGCGCCCATCGCATATACGTCCGACCGTGCGTCGAGCGTTTCGCCGCTGCACTGCTCGGGACTCATGTAGAGCGGCGTCCCGGCCACGGCGCCGGGACTGGTCAGGTGGGGATCCACTCGGTAGCCCTTGGCCAGGCCGAAGTCCATGAGCTTCACGTGGCCGTCCCGCGTGACCATAACGTTTGCGGGCTTGATATCGCGATGCACGACTCCTTTCGCATGCACGACCTCCAACGCGTCGCAGCAGGTGACCGCGAGTTCCGTAGCCTTCTCCAAGGGGAGTGCGCCCTTCTTGGCAACCAGCGCCTCCAAGCTGTACCCGTCCACGAACTCCATCTCGATGAAGCAGTGCTTCCCCTGCTTGCCCACGCTGTGGACGGTGACGATGTTAGGATGGTTGAAGGCCGCGGCCGTGCGCGCCTCACGCAAAAAGCGCTGCACGTCCTCTTCCGCCGGCCCCAGATCCTTGCGCAGTAGCAGCTTGAGCGCGACCGGGCGCTGGAGCTTCAAGTTCTTGGCCTTGTACACCACGCCCATGCCGCCTTGGCCAAGTGCACCGGTGACCACGCAGTCGCCGATGCGCTTGCCGATCATGGGATCCTTGGGATGTTCTGGCTGGCTCATGCTCGAAGACTCCTCGATCTGGTGCTCGTGTCGTGTCACGTCTGAAATGTCGCCCGCGAGGCCACCGCTGTGCGGCCGCGGGAGCGGCCCGCTCGTAGTGGCGACCGTAAGGGCGCCCTCTGCTCCGATGTCCAATGGTCAATTGTCACCCGAGCGGAAGGCCCTCACGGGCCTACTACAAGCGCGGCCCACTCCGGGGGCTATCGCCCTGCTCTCTACCCACATCTCCGGGACGCATACCACAGGCTTGCCCTGTGGTCATTCATGCTGGCAATCTACAAGAACGGTTCCTCGCTGTTTGGTGTGGGCTGAACGGCGATATGGCTCGCCGGTGGGTCGCAGGATGCGAAGCGCGGCGCACTGATGTGACTGGCCGGGACACGGCCTCGGCCGTGAAAGGGCCAGACATGCCAGCCTGGGGCGAAGCCCCGGGTAGCGGTCCCTCAGCAGTAGCCGCAAGCCCTGAAAGGGCGTGACATCTTGTGGCCCACGCGGTGGGTTCTCCATGTCTCGCCCTTTTAGGGCTTGCGGAGTGAGGTTGTCGACATTTTCCCGGGGCTTCGCCCCAGGCTGATATGTCACGCCCCGTTGGGGCGAGTGGCCGCTTGCGCCAACGCCAATTGACAACCGCCATCCCATGCCCTACCGCGCGGCCAAGGCCAATACAACGATGAGCAGGACCAGTTGCGGGAAAGGCACTACCCACACGAAACAGCGAGGAACCGTTGGTTCTAGTCGACACGGCCCGTGCCTCCACAGCGTTCGCATTTGACCTTGCCCGAGCCTTGGCACCTGCGGCATTTGATCGTGGGAACTTGGCCCGTGCCGCCACACTTCTTGCACTTCAGCGTCTTCTTGCCTTTGCAGGTGCGGCAGTTGACCCAGCCGGTCCTTTTGCAATACTTGCAGGGCACGGAGACCTCATCGCCCTTTCCGAAGCGTACCACACGCTTGGTGGTATACCCTCTGCCATCGCACTTCTTGCACCTCACCTTTCCCACGCCATGGCACTTGGGGCAAAGCACTTTGCCAATGCCCCGGCACGCCTTGCACTTGCCCATTTCCTTACCCGTCCCCTGGCACAACGGGCAGGTCCGTTTGCCTTCGCCGTGGCAGTCCGGGCACGTGTGCGCGATCTTGTCCGCGCGGGCTTCCATGAGCGGCACGAGCCCCGATCGCATCTCCGCGATCGTGGGGTTGAACCGCTGCGTCCATTCGGCCACGACCTTCTCGCGCACGGCCCGCTGCTGGGCCACATCCTTCACGAACGCGGTATCGGCAAAGTCCGTGCACACGCGGCCGAGCCGCTCGCCGGCGTCGAGCGGCTTTCCGGCGCTCAGCGCTGTCAGGGCCTGGCCAAAGATGAAGCGCGCCTGCTCCTCCTTCTGCTGCGCGGCGGTCACCGTCACCTCCTCGACTGACGCGACCTTCTTGGCGACCACAGACACCTTCTTCGTTGCGCCGGGTCCTACAATCTCGACGCTGTAGATCTGGTCGCCCACCTTCTTCACTTTCCCACGCCATTCCTTTCCGTCCTTCTGGTTCAGGACTTGAAGCTTCACGTCTTGCCAGTGCTGCGGGTTGTTCTGTTGGTCGACCTTGACCGCGGCCTGCGCACGTGCCTTCGCCGCAGCGATCTCATCGGCGAGCTTGGCGTATCGCTCCGAAGCCGCGTAGTAGTCGCAGGCCAGCAGCGCGGCCCTGTGCCGGCGGGTAACGTCGAGCATCTTGAGCAGGCACTGCATGCGCTTGCGCATTTGCTCCAGTTCTTGGGGCGTGGGCTGCTTGGCCAGAGCCATCTTCTGTTCCGCCTCTTTGGACCTTTGCTCTCGGGCCAACTGCTTCTGGCGTTGGGCCTCCTGCAAGCATTGAGCGATCCTTGGCTGGATCTGCCCCTTGGCCGCGCTGTCGGCCAAGGCCAACTGGTAAGCTTCGGCCGCCAGCTCCCACTTCTGCTCCTGCGCCAATTGCATCGCGTCGATGACGAGTTGGACCGCCCGCGCGTGGAGCTTGGGCTCGACGCGCTCCATGGCTCGGATCGAAGCCTTGTACTGCTCCAGCGCGGCGGCCCACTGGCCGGCCCGTTCAGCCTCCAGCCCCTTTGCCTCGAGTTGCTTCGACTCCTCCAGCGCTCTCGCCTCTTCGTCTTGCAGGGGCGTCTCCGCGATGCGTTTCAGCGCCGCGGCTTCTGCGGTCTCGATGGGCTTGATGCGCCGACTGGCCACGATGCGGATGGCACCCCATCCGATCATGAGGAGAATCAAGGCGAACACGAGCGGCCCCGTGCCGACGATGAGGATCGGCCCGCGCTTGCTGGCCTTCGTCTTTGCCGCCCGCTTGGCGGCCGATGCGCCACCCGGTCCGACGATCAGGGTCGGTTGGTCTGCGATGTTTACGCGCTCGCCCGTCTGCTTGGCGCCGCCGGGCACAATCACGGTGGGTTGATTCGCTGCCTTCGCTTGTTCCGCAGGGCTCGTGGACTTCCCCTTTGGTGCAACCGTCGGCTTGCCGCCTGCCAGCAAGCATTTCGGACACAGCCCTTGTGGCGCGTCGGCCGGCACCGCGGCTCCGCATTGGGGGCACTGGCTCGTGTTAGGTGTCGCCATGGTTGGTCCTTATCTCACTTCCGTTGTGGCTGCGCGTACCTATCGATTCTTGGGCGATGGCAGCGATCCTGGCGGGGAATGCCAACGGCATTCCGTCCTACAGCCCAGGGTTGGGAGCTTGGCTCCCAACCCTGGGTCCGCGTGCCGTGCATCGTACCAACCCCAAATGGGGTTGTGTCCTTATCTGCTCGCGCGGGGAAACGGAAGGGAAGACGCAACCTCGATGGGGTTGGGCGTTCATCTCGGTCCTGTTCCCAGGGTTGCGCACAACGTGCGCAACCCTGGGCTGTAAGATCGAATCCCGTTGGGATTCTCCTGTGGGCGGATCCAAACGCGTCGGAGACCGCGGGACCGTCAGTCCCACACATGCTGCTCGTCATACTCAATCTCATACTTCCGGAGGAACGCCCGGAACTCGTCCTGAAACGAGACCTCCCGGTGGTGTTCCTCTTGATTGGTGATGTACCGACGGGCATCTTCCACCTGCGACTGGCCAATGGAGAAGCATCCGTAGCCAGCTTGCCAGTGGAAACTCGCATACGCCTCGCCCTTATTGGCTTTGATCCAGTTCGTGGACGCGCGCTTCGTCTCCTTCACGAACTCCGCGACATCAACCGTGCGAGCGAGAGTCGTCAACAGGTGCACATGGTCGGGTGTGCCGCCCACAATGATCGGGTTGCACTCAAGGCTCTTGGCGCAGCCTCCCAGGACGCTGTGCATCTCCGCGCGAATCGCCGCGTCACGCAGGAAAGGCACGCGGTCTTTGGTAGAGAAGACAGTGTGGATCAGGATTCGTGCAAGGGATTGGGGCATGACTCACTCCGTTTTGACGTTCGTGCTCGCGGTCGATGAATGCCAACATGATTCCAATCTGCTGGCCCAGAAGCCCGAAGGGCTTCCGTCCTACAGCCCAGGGTAGCGAGCGAAGCTCGATACCCTGGGTCACCGTGCGCATGACCCATCTCAACCCCGAATGGGGTTGCGTCCTTCTCCGGACGGGCGGCCAAACGACCGAACCGACGCAACCCCGTTGGGGTTGGCTGCCCGGCGGCGATGCGATCCCAGGGTTGCGCACCTGGTCCGCAACCCTGGGCTGTAGGACGGAATCCCGTTGGGATTCCAATCCGCGGGTGCTGCCCTGCACTCGGCTGAGCAAGCCTCCCGGAAATTCTCAACCTTCGGGAGGTTCTCCGCCCGCCAACCACAGGAGGCACTGTCAGGCTGTGGCATGTCTGTGGTTCACCGTCCCATGACGTTCA
>JAJRTI010000916.1 GCA_024278415.1 Planctomycetota bacterium
CGCGGCGTCGGTGTCCGCGGCGACGAGCGTGGCCGCTTGCGCCAGCAGCATCGCGCACGCGAGCGCGGCCGCCTCAGTACGCCCGCTTCTTCTTGCCATACTTGTAGGCTCCCTCTTCGGTGAGCGTAATGTTGTCGAAGTAATACTTGCCCGAGGGCCAGTACGCGTCGGGCTTGATCTTGAGGTATTTCACGTGCGGCCGGCCCTGGCCGATCTCCTTGATGATGTCGGCCATGGCCTTGCTCATGTCTTGAAGCGTGAGGAAATCTCGCTTGATATCCACGTACGGCTGGATCTGTTTCTTGCGCACGTTGAGCGCCTTCACGTGGAGGCGGTACGCGTCGCCCATCTTGTCCACACGGCCCCATACGGCCACTTGCGCGCTGAGCTGTTCGTTGGTGAACTTGTAGATGCGGAACGGCGGGATGTCGAGCGGAACGTAGAACTGCTGCTCGCTCACGATCTTGTTCACCGTTGCCGCATCGGCCACGGGGAACATGCCGGTGCTGTCGGCCAGCCGGCGTATCGCGTCTGCGACGTGGTGGCCGGTAGCGTTGTGGTCGAACGGCGATTCGAAATCGTAAACGACCCAGGCGTCGGTGGGGTGCAACAAGCAGGACCAGTGCTCCCACTGGCCTGGCGTCTTGGCGGTGACGTTGAGTTGGTACCGATAGATCTCGCGCTCTTGGTCGCCAAAGATCGCGGAGTCCTTGATGAGCGCGTAGCCTTTGATGAAGACCTTGGTGTTGCCCTTGGGGCCGCGGAAGTCCATGTCGAAACGATACGTCATGCCTGGCTTGACGGGGATGGGGGCAGAGTAGATGTGCGCGCCCACGGTGCCTCCGACCGTGCCGTAGTTGATGCGCCCGCCGGGCAGCTTCGTGGACCGCGGCTTGGGCGCGCTCGTGGCCGGCGCGCCGGCGAAGAACTTTTCCTGCCACGCGCGGTACTGCGGCTCTGGCACGTCGGTGTCGTACATCAGGCAGCGCCCGGTGGGAGACTCGCCGTCGACGATAAAAACGCAGAGCCCGTCCGGCTTGTACCAGCCCTTCGGGTGCCATCGGTCCCCCTCCTCGAACCCTCCGTTCACGACCAGGTTTGGCCGCTGCTTCCACGAGTCGTCTGCGAGCAGATCCTCGTTGCGCTTCGCGGTCTGGATGATTGCGCCTTCGAGCTTGTTCAGTGCATCCTCAATCTTGAGCCGGAAGTGCTTGTTGCTCGGAATGTCATACGCCTCGTCCAACACGAGTTTGGTGGCGCTCTTGCGCAGGTCGAGTGCGCGGATGTACATCTTGAACGCGCCCGGCCCGAGTTGCTCGATCTTGCCCCACACGATGACATCGGCTTGGAACGCGTCCTTGCCGATCTTCGCGAACTTCTCCACCGGCTCGTCGAAGGAGAATTTCAGATCCATGTGGCTCACGACTTCCTTGAAGGTGAGGTCGTCGAGGATCTGATACTTGTCGCGCTTGATGGCCTTCTTGCGGAAGTTCTTGGCGACCCATTTGCCCCACTTGCCCCAGGGCCCAAACTTCGCCGCGTCGTAGACCTCCTCGAAGTCGAACACGACGATAAAGGGCTTCTTGGACTCGGCCGCGGTCGCCCCCCGAGCAGACACGAGGGTCGACGCAATGGCCAAGCAGAGCACGAACTTAGCAACGGTGGACATGACGATGATCTCCCAGAGATGGCGGATGACCTCTCCCCAACTCGCCCCCGATAGTGTATCACGCGCTACGCCCGCGGTCTACGCGATAAGCCCATACTCGCGCGCCTTCGTCGTGAGGCTCTTGCGGCTGATCTTGCCCATACGCGACGCGGCCGCGATGTTGTGGTTGTTGCGTTCCAGCAGTTCCGCGAGGTACGTCTTCTCGAATTCAGCACGCGCCTCGTAGAACGGCACGTCGATGAGCCGGGTACGCCGCGGGTTGCGTGCGACCTTCTCGGCCAAGGTGGGGAAGTCGGACACGTCTACGACCACCGGCTTGCCTTCGTCGGAGCGGATACTCGCGCTGTACACCGCGCTCTCGACCATGTTTTCGAGTTCCCGCACGTTCCCCGGCCACGAGTAGCGCACGATCTTGGCCATAGCCATCTCGGTGAAGCCCTCCACCGGCCGGCGCACCTTCACGGCCGCGCGCGCCAGGAAGTGCATGGCCAGCAGGGGCGCGTCGTCGATGCGCTCCGCGAGGGGCGGCAGCCGGATCGTCATGACGTTGAGCCGGTAGTAGAGATCCTCCCTGAACTCGCCCTTCTCGATGGCCAAGGGGATGTTGGTGTTCGACGCAGAGAGGATGCGCACGTCCACCTTGCCGGCCCGGTCGCTGCCCACGGTCCGGATCTCTCCCTCCTGGAGAACCCGCAGAAGTTTCACCTGGAACATCAAACTCGTCTCAGCGATCTCGTCCAGAAGCAGGGTGCCGCCGTCGGCCTGCTCGAAGATGCCCTTGCGCGCATGGACGGCGCCCGTGAACGCGCCCTTCTCATGGCCGAACAGCTCGCTCTCGAGGAGCCCCTCGGGCAACGCGCCGCAGTTCACTGCGATGAACGGCTTGTCGCGGCGGTAGCTGAGGTTGTGGATGGCGTTGGCGACGAGTTCTTTGCCCGTGCCGCTCTCCCCTTGGATCAGCACCGGACAGTCGATATCGGCCATCTTCGAAATCATCTCGAAGATCTTGAGCATCTCCGGATCATTGCTGATCATGCCTTCGAATTCCATGAGTAACGGTCCCACTGCTTAGAGACAACTGGGGCAAACACCGCACGTGTGTGTTATTATAGGCGATCGTACTGCCAACGTCAAGATGTGCTGTTCTGCGCATCCCCCGGTTCCGCCGACACGGCCGGCCATGGCCGCCCGCCCAAGCGGCCGCGTCGCCGCGCCAAAGGCAATGCCTTGGGGCTTCACAAAGGGGCAGGCTCTGTGCGAACATGGGGGCCACACATGGATAGGAGTTCGCCTCACAGGAACAAGGAGAATCGCACATGCTACCCACGAGGCTAATCGTTGTGGCTTTCGCTCCGTTCATGCTGAGCGTTCTGCATGCCGGCGGCGAGACCAACCTGCTTCCCAACCCCAGTTTCGAATCGGGCCACGACAGCCAGCCTGCGGATTGGAGCTATTACTCGTGGCGAGCCTCCAAGGGCTGGTGGGATTCGCAGCACGCCCATTCTGGCCGACGCAGCCTTGGCCTCCAAGGCCCAAATGGCGGCTGGAGCACGGTTTTGCACGTGAAATCCGCAACGCTCTACAGCATGCGCTTCCATTACCGCGCCGAGGGTCCAGGGCGCATCGTCGTGTACGCGCGGGAGCCCATCTCACCGCGCAAGATGAACGGTATCCTATACAAGCCGGTGCCCGCGGTGCAGGCGCACGAGCGCGGGCGATTCATCGATGGCACTTTCGTGGATGGTGCGGACGAGAAGGGCTGGGTGCGCCTGGACGTGGGCCAGTTCAAGACCTCGCCCAACGCCACGAAGCTCAACATCCTCATCAAGCTGGTCGGCGCCTCACCGGAATCTAAGGCATGGCTCGATGACGTGGTGCTGGCTGAACGCCCCCCGCGCCGGGCGCCCACGACCGCACGGGCATTGGTGCGCACGCCGGTTTGCACGGTCTGGACCGACGACGAGAACCGCAAGATTCTGCCTGAGCAGAATCCCCCACCCGGCCCCACCACGGGCGCCATCGCCGTGGCCGCCGCGCGGGGGGAGTATGAATCATTCCAAATTGCGATCACGCCGGCGACAAAAATGGCGCAGGCCACTTGGGAATGGGACACCTTTGCCGGGCCAGCCGCGTTGCCCCAGAATGCGCTTCGCTGTCGCCGCATCGAAAACGTGGACATCAAGCGCGTCATGGGCCCGTATAGCCACAAAGGCCTGAACCCGGATGCGCTCACTGACCGTCTGCCTTGCGACGTGCCGGCCGGGCTCACGCAGGGCTTTTGGTTTACCCTGCGCGTGCCACGCGAGCAAACGCCTGGAGTGTACACGTGCACGCTGACGCTAACCCGCGCGGGCCGCGAGGTCGCGCGCGTGCCGTTGCGGCTCAAGGTGCGCGGCTTCGCCATCCCGCAACGGCCCTCGCTCGACGTGCGGTCCTCGTTCCGCGCAAACCTGGTGTTCAGGCGCGAAGCGGACGACGACGAAACCGTCGCGCGGCGCTACTATCGCGACTTCTACGAACACCGCAGCCGATGCGCGCCCGCGGCCCAGCCGCGCGTGCGCCTGGAGGGCGACCGTGCGAGCGTCGACATGGACCGCGTCGTGCAGCACATGACGTTCATGCGAGACGTGCTTGGCGCGAGGCACTTCAACATCCCGTCGCTCTGGATCGGCCACAAGGGCTCCCACCGAATGCCGCCGGACGCGCAGTGGCAGGGCCGGCGGATCTTCGCGGACGAGACACTCACCCAACTGCGCCCCGATTTCGAGAAGCCGTTCCGAAGCTACATGACGCAGCTTGTGGCGAGGCTGAAGCAGGAGGGCCTATTCCTTGATCCCATTGTGCGCTTCTTCGACGAGCCGCAGTTGAGCCTTCAGCCAACGGCGAACGCACTCCGCACGCTCTCAAGACTGCTCTTGGATATCGAGCCCCAACTCACGGTGTCCATGACCGCGCCGGGTCCGTATCCTGGGCTGACGGACGTGATCAAGCTTTGGATTCTTCACACCGACGCGTGGCAGCGCAACATCGGCCACATCGACGCCGCGCGCAAGGCCGGCTGCCGCATCTATGTGTACAACAACGGCGTGAATTACCCGGAGCACCGCCGCATTCGCGTGCGTCTATGGCCGTGGCTGCTGTGGAAGTACCACGTGGACGGCACGTACTCCTGGTGGGGCACGGTGTGCTGGCGCGGCGCCATGGAGAACCCCTGGACCTGCGGCCAAGGCGGGTCGGGCGTGCTCATGTATCCCCCGCGCTCCGCGCAAGAGCGCGGCCCTATCGACTCGGTGCGCTGGGAGCTGTTCAGGGAGGGGCTGGAGGATTACGAGTACATGCGCTTGGCCAGCGACCTCGCCGAGCAGATCGCGCGGGAGGGAGACGCGGCCAAGGCCAAGGCGGGGCGGGAGGCCGTGGCCGCCGCCATGGCGCTCGTGGAACGCTGGCCGGTCGTGCGCGCGGCCAACGACGAGCCGTACACGCTGGACGTGACCGCGCTCAAGGCCGCGAGGGAGCAACTGGCGGCCGCGATCGAAGCCATGGGCAAGTAAGGCATTGCGCCCTGGCGCGCAATGTTGGAATGCGTCCGCACAGGCGGCATTCCACCATTCCACCATTCCACCATTCCACCATTCCACCATTCCTCCGTTCCTCCATTCCTCCATTCCTCCCGCGCAGTGGCAGGCGCGCAACCCAGGGAAGGCACGGCTCCGGGCTATGCGGATTTACGGAATGCTGTGCTCAGCGCCTGAAGACCTTCGCCAAGCGACACACGCCGATGGCGGCGAGCACGGCGTTGCCCGCCCA
>JAJRTI010000917.1 GCA_024278415.1 Planctomycetota bacterium
GCTGCAACACTGATAGCCTGGGGCAACGCCCCAGGAACACATGCCCAGCAACGCACCGTCGCTCTGAAAGAGCGAGACAAGGATCGTGTCTGGCGCCTACAGCGCGGGGCCAGGTTCTCGATATGCGATTGTCCCTGGGGCGTTGCCCCAGGCTATGTTGTTTCAGCGTTTCACGCTGAGTGCCACCTGGGCCTTGTTCCGCGGTACACTCGTCGTACTCGTGGTTGCCCAGACAGACTTGTGGAAAAAGAACAGGACAAGCTCTGTGGAGGCGTTCTGCCAGCGTTGATTCCATGTTGGCATCCCGTACCACTGAAAAGTGCCACGATTCGCCATCGGAGCAGAGGGCGCCCTAATGGTCGCCACTACAAGCGGGCCGCTCCCACGCTCGCACAGCGGTGGCGCCGCAGTCGACACTTCAGCCGTGACACGACACTAGTTGGCGAACGCGGCGCGGATCCCGGGCGACGTGCCTCTCTTGAACGCCTCGCCTTCGCTGTGGAGCCATCCCTTGACGCTACAGTACACCTTGCGGTCGAACGCGGTCTCGGCCCAGCGGCCGTCCTTGAGTTGCACCGCGAGCGCGACGTCGCGCAGTTTGTAGCAATCGCCCCCGCGGTTGCCGAAGCGGATTTCGTTGTCGAGTTTGATGAGCCCCAGCTTGTCCTTGGGGATGGGCACGAGCTTGCGGCGCCACGTGTCCAGCGGCCGGCCGCTGTGGGGCACGGTGGCCACCTGCTCGCCGTTGAGCAGCAACGGCTTGTTCGCGTACTGCTTCTCGCCGTTCGCGCCGAAGATGAGCACGTGCAGCATCGCGGCGCGGATGCCCTTCAGGTCGGCCTCGGTGAGCGAGATCCGGCGCCGCGCGCTGAGATCGATCTCCTTCTTCTCGCCAAGGGGCGCGGCCACGCGCCGGCGCGACGCGTACGGACTCGCCAACTCGGCCACGCTCGCCGGCGCAGGGCCGGGCGCGCCGGGATAGTCGGCGAGAATCCAGCCTGAGAGCATGATATTGCTGCGGAACGGCCCATCGAGAGCGGCCGGCGACGCGCTGATGCGAAGCGTGCAACCCTGCTTCGGCAGGTCGCCGAGCAAGAGGCGCAGGCCTTCGAGCTTCACTTCGCTCGGCTTGACGCGCTCGCCATTGGCGCGAATCTCGATGCCCTTGGCCGCGTTCACGTAGTACGCCTTATCGAGCAGCAGCACGAGCCGCAGGGCCGTGAGGTCGCTGCGCCGCGGCTTCACGGTGCACGCAAGGCCTGCCGCGGCCTCAGTGCCCGCGACGATTTCGACGGCCGCGGCGGCCGGGCCGAACGCGGCGGGATCGAGGCGCGTCGTTTTCACGGCTGCGTCGGCATCGGCCCGGTAGATGCGAATCGCATTCGGCCCCAGGGCTTGCCGCACCGCGCCGTCTGGCAGCACCGCGCCGGCATCGCACTTGAAGGGGTAGATGAGTTTGAGCTTCGACGGCCGGTCGCCGACGAGGTCGCGCGCTGCGACTTCGATCGACTGCGGTTCGATGCTGGGGTTGCGGAACCCGAAAAACGCGACGCCGTCCGCGTGCGACGCGAAGCCGTACACCTCGCCCTTGGCCGGGTCGCCTCCGAGGAGTTGCGCGGTGCGCAGCACCGGGGCCTGGTCATTGGCCCATCGGCAGGCGCGGCCGAGGATGTCCCATTGCGCGTCGGTGAGGATGGATGGAGTGATGTACAGCTCCTTCATCTGCATGCCGCGCAGGAAGTACCACACCACGTTGTCCGCCCACACGTCGAGCGGCTCGTTGCGTCCGCCGAGCATGTTGCGTTTGCCGTAGATCACGCCGTGGGTCATGGTCGCGGTCATGGGGTACTGGCAGCGCTCCTTGCGGAAGCGGCGCCAGAGGTGGTGGTCGCGATAGGTGATGGCCCATTCGCGGCGTTCGATCGCGGGCACGGTCTTGATGAGCCCAAAGTCGCCGCAGCCCATCCAGATCGCGTCCGCGTACATGAGCCACCAGGGGCTGAGCCACATGTTGGACGTAACGTTGAGGAAGATCTCCGGGCGCAGGGTGCGCTCGTACTGGAGCAGGCCGATCTCCGCGTCCACGTTCGCCTCGAACCCGTAGCGCACCTCCGGGAGGTGGCCGTGGCCGGGCTTGCTGCAACTGAACGAGTTGAAGTCGTGCTTGAAGTAGCTGACTCGCCAGTTGAGGATCTTGTCTTTCAGCACCGCGCGGATGGCCTTGTTGTACTTCGGCCCGGCCATGCAGTAGTGGCGCTTGCTGCCGGCCTCGTAGCCTTGCTTGACGCCCCACGACACGTCGAGGTTCACGCCGGTGAGCGGCATCCACAGGCCCAGCCGCGTGCCGCCTTTTTCGAGGATGTCCGCGAGCGGCTTGTAGCCTTGGGGAAGGAAGGTGCGGTCCGGCTCCCAGATCGACTGCTTGTTCTGCCACCCGTCGTCCGGCACGAACGCGGCGAGCGTGACGCCGTAGGGCGCGAGCCGCTTGCGCATGATCTCGTACGTCCCCGCGAACCGCTCGACGGTCATCTCCCTCCGTCGCAGGTCGTACCAACTGTTGTAGAGCAGATACGACCGCGGCCGCGTGCGGATCGTGTCGACGTATTGCATGAACGCGTCGTGCCCGCCCGCGCCGAGCACCGCGGTCTTGCTCGTCCACCCGTCCTTGCCGATGGTCTTGCCGGGGTAGTGCCGCAGCACGACCTTGCCGTCTGCGACGATGTTGAAGCCTGCTGGGTATTCCAGGCCCAGGAAGAAGCCGTCGGCCTCCTTCTGCCGCTCGTCGGGAGGCCCGTTAGGGCCGCCCGCTGCATTGAGCCCGAGGGCGCCCTTACGGTCGCCACTACGAACGGGCCGTCGAGCCGTCGCTACAGGAGCCAGGTAGATCGGCTGCCCGCGGCCGCCGAGGTCGGTCTTCATCGTCGCGTCGATGCACTCGACGTCGATGTCGCGCAGCACAAACGGCCGGCCGGTCGCGCGTAGGTGCACGGTCTTGCGAATCACGCGGTCGCCGGGCTTCACCTCGTAGAGGACCCGCGCGTCGATGCCGCGGCCGGCATGGACGAGCTGGATCTCGAGTCGCCGCGGTGCGCTCGTCATCTTGGCGGCTAGGAACTCATTCGCGCCCACCACCTCGCCGGCCGGCAGGTAGAGGCGGAACAACTCGGCCTGCACGCCTAGCTTCGCGTGTGTCTGAGTGTTCTCGAATGCCGCGACGCGCGCGCGGCCATCCGCGAGCACGAAGTGCAGAGTAAGAGGCCCATTGCTGATGCGGGCGGTGCGCGGGGGCTCGGCTCCCTGCACGAGGGCGCACGAGAGGAGCCACGCGATCCCAAGGCGAGCGGTGTGCGAGTTCATCTGTGATCCTCCGAGAGGCCGCGAGGCCGAGGCTGATGCGTCCGCGCGACACACGATAGTCCAGGGTTGCCAAGCGCGCTATGGGCGCTCGTAGCTCGCACGTAAGTGCGTCTCTGGCCGGCGGAGCGGAACGCTCTGACGAGCGTGCTACAAACGGGGGCTCATTGACGTGAGCACTACAGGCGCGCCCGCGTTAGACCGGCATCCCCACAATGATGGCCTCGAACGCGAGCTTTCCGTTGACGATTCCTTGCGTCTGGAACTGGGCGCGGCGGCGCTTGAGTTCGATGTTCTTGCAGATGATGTAGAGCGTGTCGCCTGGCACGACCATGGCGCGGAACTTCACGTCTTGGAGCCCAGCGAACCCGAGGAAGACGTCGACCTGGACGACCTTGCGGTAGTAAAACGAACAGGCCTGCGCGGCCGCTTCGAGCATGATGACCCCCGGGAGCAATGGCCGGCCGGGGATGTGGCCGCGGACCCAGAACTCGTCGCCGGTGACGTCCTTGCGCGCGACCAGGTACTCGTTGTCGGGGTCGAACTCGACGATGGCGTTCAGGTGCTCCATCTCGTAGCGCTGGAGGTTCAGCTCCCGGATTGCCTCGATGTCGAAGGCCTCTTGTGTGAGATCGATCGGGTCCAGGTCGACGAGCAGTTCCTTAGCCATGGGGTCCTCCAAATGGGCGCTGATATTGACAGGTTTCGCGCGCGGGGGTAGACTTCAGTCCAGGTGCCGCCTGGCGCGAGGCTAGGCGGCGTAGAATAGGCGACCTCGGATGGGATGTCAATGGCGGTTTCTTTGCCACGACGCACGGTTTTGTTTCTCGGCCTGGGCCTGGTTGCGCTAGCGATCTGGTGGCGGTGGCCCACGGAGAGCCGGGCCGTGGCGGAGGCCATCGACCGGCTCCAAGCCGCGGCCGAAGCCGGAGATTGGGAGGCGTTCATGCAGGGGGTGTCGCCGCGCTACAACTATGAGGGCACGACCTTCAAGGACCTGCGGGACATGGGCAAGGCCCTCACCCAAATGGTGGGCCCGTGCAGCGTGTACATCATGCGCAAGCGCATCCACGTGCAGGGATCGCTCGCATCCGTGCAGGTCGTGTTTGTCGTGTCCGCGAACGGCTCGGACGCGCGGCTGCGCGGCACGTCGAAGATGACGTGGATGATCACCTTCCGCAAAGAGAACGGCCGGTGGATGGCGTACAAAGCGCGGCCCATCGAGTTGCCGTTCTGGCGCGGCACAGTCGTCAACATCAAGGAACTTTGCGGCTACCTTGGCATCTGATCCCCTCAGCCTGTGCTTGCGGCTGGCCGCGGACGTCCACGCCCGTGGCCTACAGGCGCGGACCTCCTGGTCCGCAGGGAGTCCGAAGGTTCAGGCGGACAGGACGTCCGCGGGGCATAGGTGCTGGACGTGGACGTCCAGCACCAGAGCGAGTTCGCCCGGGGTGGCCCATGCCGGCTAGTGGCAAGACGGCCAAGTCCATCGCGCTCGCGAGCGTGGCGGTGGTTCTCGCGCATGGTGCCGCGTTGTTGTGGGATGCGGAGGGGGCCGGCCCGGCCGCGGCTCGCGTCCTGAGAGCGCTGACGGGGCTGCCCGTGCTCATGCTGGGCCCAGGCGCGCTGGTGGTGCTCTGTTTTGCCGGCGCCAGGCGGCTGACGGTGCTGGGCTTCTTCTCCCGAGCCTGGCTTGCGAACGCGGCCGTCCTCATCGTCGGCACGACGCTGCTGAAGCTCGCGGGCCTGACGATCAACTGCTGGGTGTTCTACGTGCTCGTGGTGGCCCTTGCCGTCGCCGCATGCGGGTGGCTGGCCGTGCGCGGCGCACGCGTCGAGATCGCGTGGCCGGGCCGCCGGTGGGCGGGCCACGTCGCCGCGGCCATGGTGCTCTGCCCGATAGCGCTCTTCGTCGCGCGGCGCCCCGTGGTCGTGGACGGCCAAAGCTACTGGCCGCTGGAGGCGAATCTGGATCTGCGCCGCGCGCTCCAGACGCGGCGCCTCCAGGATGCGCCATGCCGCGTCACGCGCGGCGCGCACTGGCGTTCTATCGGCGAGAGGCGGTTCGAGGTGGCGCAGTGGCCGGCGGCCCTGACGATCCAGTCGCCGAGCGCAGGCGCGAACAGCTACGCGCTGGTGTGGCTTGTCGAGTCGCACGTGGAGGGCGTGCTGGAGTTCACGCTCAACGGCCGGCCTCTCGCGCGGCGCTACATGCCCCCTCGCTTCATGCGCCGGCGCCACCCGCGCAACTATCCTCCGCCGAATCTCATCGTCGCGCTGGCGCTGCCGCTTCGGCCGGGGCGGAACGAACTGTCCTTGAACGTGGCCGAAAGCGGCGCCGCGGCGACAGAACGCCGCATCGTCGTCACCGATCTGTCCGGGCTGGAAGCCCGCGCGGCGCGGCGGATCTTCGACAAGCACTACCTCTTTGCGCCCATCGGCGACGTGCAGTCGAACCTCAGCCTCGCGCGCAACTTCGAGGACCACCTCTGGCTCCACACCTACTCGTACAGCGGCCAGCGTTTTGACGGCGGCGGGCCGACCATCAGCAACCTGCCGTTCCCGTACTGGGTGGACCAGTTTGCCCTGTTGCTCATGGGCGACTCGCCCATGAGCCTGGACGTGATGTACCTGGGGCTCGTCGCGGCGATGATCGCGATACTGCTCGCGCTTGCGGACGCGCGGGATATCCGGAGCGTGTGG
The DNA here is from genome assembly GCA_024278415.1 of Planctomycetota bacterium. The sequence goes on from JAJRTI010000917.1 coordinate 6,058, forward strand.
CTCGCGTTTGCGGCGATGCTCTGCTACGGCATCGTGATGCGCCTCCACGTGGAGGCGCTCTACGTGCACACGGTGCTCACGTTCGCGTTCCTCCTGTGCGTGCGGCACTACTTGCGCGGCGAGCGCGGGTGGTTCCTTTTGGCCGCGGCCGCGGTGGCGCTGTGCAAGGGCGGCGTGGTGCTGCTGGGGCTGCTGTTCGTCGCCGGGGTGGTGTTCTTGCCGGAGCGGCGGCGCCGCCTCTTTGTGGACGGCGCCATCGTGACGGCCGCGTGCGCCCTGACGGTGGCTGGCTTCTGGCTCGCGCGGCGATACGTGCCCGCGCTGGAAGCCTTCGAGATCGAGGCCCGGTCCAGCGACTACGCCGGGCGCTTCAACATCATCCACTACATGTGGGACCAGCCGTGGTTCAAGAGCCGGCCGCTACGCTTGGCTGGGGGCAAGCTCTCGCTCCTGGTGCTGCTCGTGAGTTGCGGCCTGCCGTTCGAACTGTTCCGCGGCCGGGACCGCATCGCTTGGGCGCTGCTCGCGGTGGGGCTGGCGTTCCATGCGATCGTGTGCGTGTCGGACCCGACCGTCGTGAGCCGTGCGGCCATCCAGCACCCGCTCAACTACTTCACGCCGGCCGCGGTGCTGCTGTTCATCGCGGGCCTCCGCGGCATGAAGGCTGCGGGCAAGCGCGCCGGGTGGTGGCACGCGGCCGTGTGCGTGCTGTGCGTGGCGGGCTGCTCGTACTTCGCGCGCACGCAATATCAGCCGTGGCCTGCTTCCCGGAACCGGGCCATGCACGGCGCTGCGCTCGCCGACTTCCTCGTGCGCCGGGGCATCATGCGCATTGGCCAGGGTGCGTACGAGCCGGCGCTGCGCGATGGGCAATGGGCCGCGCGCGCGTGCGAAGGCCTGGAGCCCGTGGCGGACCTCCCTACGATCCACGCGCACGCGCTTGTCGTCCAGGCCCACGCGCGGCTCATGCTGGGCCAGCGCGAGGCCGCGCTCGACCTCGCCCGGCAGGCCATGTCCATCGACGGCTCCGCGGCCAAGTCCTTGGCCGGCCTCGTGCGGCGCTTGCGCGACGACGGGCGCCCCGCGGACTCGGCCGCGCTCAGCGATCTGCTCAACACCGAACGACCGGAGACGAAGTAATTGGCCAGAAGACGCAAGACCCACCGCGCTGGCAACGCGCACGAGGCCAAGTGCCGACGCTGCGGCCTGTGCTGCCAGGACAAGTATCTCATCGGCGACCGCATGTTCTTTGCGGCCGAGGGCCATTGCCAGTATTTCGATCCTGAGACGAAGCTCTGCACGATCTACGAGGACCGGCACGAGATCAACCCGCAATGCCTGAGCGTGAAAGACGGCATCGCGCTCGGCGTGTTCCCCAAGGGCTGCCCGTACGTGCGAGACCTGCCCGACTACGTGCCGCCCTGCGACGAGCCCATCGACAACGACACGCTGCGCCTCATGGAGCGCGGCCAGATCACGAACCCCCGGGACCTGGAAGCCCACCTCATCGAGAAGGCCGCACAGGCGCCCAAGCGACGCAAGCGCGGGAAGCGATAGCCGCGCCTTCCACGCTGTTACGCCAGCACGGGGCTTGTCCCCGTGCAGCGATGATTGCCGACTACTCGGCGATGGCCTCTTCTATGCATTTCCCTTCGTTTTCTGGCCGCTCGCCAAGGCGAGCGGCCAGAAAACGAAGGGAAAGAGAGGGTGTGGGCACTGCGCCGCAGTCGGCAATCATCGCGCTGCTGGGACGAGCCCAGCAGTGGCGTGAGTCGACGAAGCCGCGCCGCATCTCGCGCGGTTTGCCCTTGACGACGAAGGCCGCGGCGACTACGCTCCCTGTGTCGCCCCTGCCACCTCAAGCCACGACGTTATGAGAGGATGAGCCATGCCTATCGTCTGCCCCAAGTGTGGAGCCGTGTCGCCCGACAACCAGGCCGCCTGCATCCATTGTGGCAAGAAACTGCGCAAGAGCGCCGGCATCGGCATGCTCTTCGTCTCCCTCTTCGATTGGGCCCTGCGTTGGTTCGGCCGGCTCGCCATCGGCGTGGCCATCATCGGCGGGATCACGTGGTGGGTGTACAACCAAAACTTGCCGCAAAGCGAAGGGGGCAAGAAGAAGAAGGCTGGCGGAGCGTTCCAGGCGTTCCAATCGAAGGCCAAATCGGGCGACGCGGGAGAGGCGGCCGGCGCGGCCGGCCAGGAGGGCGCGGAGGAAGACGCCAAAGCCAAAGGCGCGGAGCCGGACGTGAAGCTCATCGAGACGTTGAAGATGCGCCTCGATCCGTCGCGCCTGCGAGAGGGGTATCAGGCCGAGGTGTACCTGCTCAACGGCGAGGCGTTCAAGGGCAAGATCTTCAAGGCCAGCGAGTACCACGTCTCGCTCGCCATAGGCAGCCAGCTCCGCGGTTTCTATCCCGACGACATTCGGCTCATTGTCCAAGGCTACCCGGTGGAGTTGGCGCAATCGGAGCGCGCCAAGTGCTTGGCCCGCCTGCGAGCGGCCTGCTTCCTCCGCCCGGCCGTGGGCGACCAGCCCAAGAAACTGTCCGTGCGCGTGAACAACGCGTCGAAGTACGCGTTCAGAGGCACAGTCACGCTGAAAGCGCCCGGCGCCGCGCCGGACGCGGAGGGCATTAAGGTGGACGTGTCCAGCGGCATTGGCGTGCCCGCGGGCAAGTTCGTCAACGTGGACATCCCGGTCGGCGACGAGGTGACCGTGCCGAAGTTCATCCCCACGTTCGAAGGGGAGTTCTGCGACACGGTCGAGGTCAAGCCGGTGGAGAAGACGGTGTTGGAGAAGGTGCCGGTGGTGGAGCAGGCGGAGTAAGCGGCTAAGTCCAACATTCTGCAAGCCCATGGGGGGGGCGCGTTTGTAGCACGCTCGTGAGAGCGTTTCTGGCCGAGCACTTGCGGAGACACGATGCGAAAGCCCGTCGAAGGCGGGATCGTCGGCCGTACGGCGGAGTCCGCAGACGCCAAGCGGAACGCACTGACGTGCGTGCTACAAACGGCCGGGCCTTGCTCTGCTGAAGACGAATGGGTCTTGCGCCATGAGACGGATGACAGTCGAGTTCTGCCGAAGGCGTCCGGTGTTCCTCGCTGTGGCGCTGTTTGTGCTCTTGGCTTGTCTCCTCACGTACCCGCAGATTGCGCGCCTCCGTGACTCCGTGCCCGAGGAGGCCGAGGGGCGCCCCTTCGAGGATCCCTTCCTCAACGCGTGGATCCTGGCCTGGGGAGCGCACGCAGCGCCCACCCGGCCGCTGCATCTGTTCGACACGAACGCGTTCTGGCCGCGAGTCAACACGCTTGCGTATTCGGACCACATGCTGGGGTACCTCCCCGTCTCGATTCCCCTGTTCTGGCTGAGCGGGAACGCGATCCTCACCCACAACGTCATCCTGCTGCTCACGTTCGCGCTGTCGGGGATCGGCGCGTTCCTGCTCGTGCGGGAGATCACGCGGTCCGTGGGCCCGGCGCTGCTGGCCGGGATGGTGTACGCCTTCTGTCCCCTTCGGTTCGAAGAGTATCACCACGTCCAGTTCCTCTCTTCGCAGTGGATGCCGTTCGCTCTGCTGTGCCTCCATCGGTTTCACGCGCGGCTGGCGCGTGGCGAGGCGTTCCCCTATCGCGCGTATGCGGGTTTGCTAGCGTTTGGCGCGCTCCAGTCCCTCTGCTCCACGTATCATTCGCTCTTCTTTCCGCTCTTCATGGGATGCTTCGCGGCCGCGTCGTGTGTTCTATGCGGAGGCCAGAGGCGGGCCGAGCGCGCGCTGTGGACGCTGCTGGCTCCTCTCATCTGGACCGCTCTCATCTTGCCCACGGTGTTGCCTTATGCCCGGCTCAAGAGCGACTTCGGGCTCGTGCGCGGCCTCGACGAGGTGGTCGGGCATTCCGCGACGGTCGGCAGCTTCTTCTCTGCGTCGAGCGCCAACGCACTCTATGGCGCGTTTATGGATTGGCTCCCTCCTGAGGCGGTCGCCGTATTCCCTGGTCTGGCCACGTACGGCCTGGCGCTCGTGGCCACGGCGGCGCTCCTGAGGCGCAAAGCCTGGCGCGGGCAAGCGGGCGAGCCATGGCCAAGCGCGTGGATCTATCTGCTCTGCTTCGGAGCCACCGCGTTGTTGGCGCTGGGGCCGCGCATTCGGTTCGCTGGCCAGGACGTGTGTTGGGGGCCGTACATGCTGCTCTACAAGTGGGCGCCGGGCTTTGACGGCATTCGCGCACCCGGGCGCTTGCTCATGCTGACCATGCTCTGTCTCGCTGTCTTGGTTGGCGTGGGCGCGCACCGTGCACTAGGCGCAATCGGGTCCGACAAGACGAGGCGGCTGGCCACGGCGCTTCTGGGCGGAGCGATACTCGTCGAGTGCGCGTGTGTGCCGATTGCGCTCATCCGCGTGCCCGTTGGCGGCAAGATACCTGCGCTCTACCGCTGGCTGGCCCACGCGCCCGCGCCAGGCCCCGTCGTGGAAGTGCCGCTAGATCTGGGCCTGCAAGACAAGAAGCGCATGTACTTCTCGACTTACCATTGGCGCAAGATCGTGAACGGCAAGAGCGGGTTCCTGCTGCCAGAGGCCGCGGCCATGTTCCTCAGCTATGCCAAGCCGGGGGCCGAACTCGTGCGGCTGATGGCTGAGATGCAGATCGACTACGTGGTCGTGCACGACTCGCCCGCGCCAGGGCTGGCTTGTCTGTATGCGTGCATTCCGCAGCTCAAGTTGGCGAAGCGCTTCGGCGACGTGTGGGTGTTTCGGCTGCACCGTGAAGGCATTCGCCGGCCCGCGTCGGAGGTGGACGCGGCCAAGTTAGCTGAGACACCTCGCACCTGTTGGCGAGCATTCGCGGCGGACAACCCCGCGCAGATCGCGCTCGCGCAAGACGGCGATCTGGCTACAGCCTGGGATACTGCGGGCGACCAACGCCGGGGCATGCGCGTCCAGATCGACTTCGACCGGCCCAGGCCCGTGCGACTCGTGCGCATCAACTTCGGCCTGCACGCCGACGAGATTCCCCGCTTCCTACGCGTGAGCGTGCGACGCGGCGATGGCCCATGGGGCCCGATCATGGGATCTGAGGACTGGCCCGACGTCTTTGCTCGCATCTACCGATCCGCGCTCCTCCATCCGCTCAACCCGCGGCTGGACATCCCCATCAACGAAGGGCTCTGCTCCCAGATCAGGTTCGAGCTGGTCGAACGCGCCCCCGCGCAGTGGGCAATCGCCGAGTTGCAGGTCTATGAGGAACCCGCGGCGAGCGGAGAGATAAAGGATTAGAGATTAGGTGTCTCATCCCTCATCCCTCATCCCGATGGCGCACGCGCAGAGGAGGCGGCAACGGATTAATGGGACGCAACGAATGGGGCCTCCCCCTCAAGCGCCTGCGCAAGCTGCTCCGACGTGACCGTGTAGCAACGGAACTGTTCGAGGCTCGCGATCTGGCCGCGGGTGCAGGCCAAGTCGGGCTGGGTCTCGTGCGTTTCCATGCCGGTGGTGCAATCGCGCACGAGGATGGCCTCGTAGTTGCGTTTGCGCATCTCGAGCGTGCCGTAGTCGCGCATAACGATGCACGCGTTCGTGTTGAAGCCCACGTAGAAGAGGAAGAGCACGCCGCGCTGCGCGCAGAGCCGGTGCAGCTCCTCCCCGGTCTCGACCACGGCCTCGTCGCCCTCCGGCAGCACCGCGGGATGGAAGCCCCGTAGGTTGGCCCGGTGCTCGTTGCGCTCAGCCTCCTGCGGCTCGTGGGGCCGGGCGTATTGCGCGTACTCGCCAGTCTTCTGCACGAACTCCGGCGGCGGCCACGCGGGGGAGTTGGGCCACTGGCGTTGCGGCTTCTCGTCTTCCGGGACGAGGCCGACCCAGTTGGGATGGTTGCGCGCGAGCGGCGGGCCGGGCGCGTGGATCACCTGCAGCCCCGCCGCGCGGCACGCGGCCACGAGCGGAGCAATGCGGTTCACGGTGATGTCCTCGATACGCTCGAGCGTGTCGCGCGCGAAGTGGTAGTTCCACACGTCGAGCGAGACGAGCGCGGCCTGGCTCAGGGGGATGCGCCAGTCGAGTTCCTTGTGCCGGAAGTTCTCCTCAGCCAACTCGACGCCTGGGTCGGTGTAGAGCCGGAAGTAGCGCGGCCGGATGCGGATGCTCCTTGTGTTCTCATGCGTCGGCACCGGTTTTGTCCTTCCCTTTTCTGTAACAAAGCGGGCTTCGCCCGCCATCCGCGCGGTTGCTAGAGTTTGTAACGCGTCAGCCGCTTGCCGCCGCTACTTGGGCAGGGGCGGCAGTTTTCCGGTGCGCACATAGGTCTTGAGCGCTTCCACGATGGTATCCAGAGGCTCATAACCGCGAACCTTTAACGTCCGGTAGATCGACATCAAGA
>JAJRTI010000918.1 GCA_024278415.1 Planctomycetota bacterium
CCTGGAAGTTACCTACCGAAAAGGCCGGCCGATCTCGGCATACTACTACCTTCCGCGACAAGACGGCGACAAGAGCGCCCGAACAGAGCGGGTCGGCGGCGGCCTTCTCGTTGACTACGCATCCGACGGAAGGCCCATCGGCATCGAGATATCGGCACCATCGCGGGTCGATCTCCGCGGATTGAACGATCTGCTCCTGCGCCTGGGGCAGGAAGCGGTTCGCCGTGAGGACGTGGCGCCTCTCGTCGCCGCATGACTCGAAGGTGTCTAACAAGACGATGCAGCGGAGCGGCTCTGCCGACCACTGCATCGCCGAAACGTTGAACTGACCGGCAGCGGGATGGTGGGGGCGGAGGTCGTGGGTCAGTGACGCGTTACTGCGCGCCGCGCGTGACGTGCACCGCGTTGAGCAGCTCGTACGTGTTCGTTGCGCCGTTGATCGTGCGTTGGGGGCAGGCCAGCCACTGGGTCTTGTCGTCGCGGGTGACCTTCATGGCTGGGTCTTCGAGCACGTGTAGGCGCGAGCCGGTGTCGAGGGCCTCGACGCGCACGAGCGTGTAGGCATGTTCCGTGCCGTCCGCATGGCGCACGATCAGCGCGCGGGCGCCAGCCGCGTCGCCGGCTGGGATACGCTCGGCCACGTCGAAGCTGCCGCGGGAGCCCTTGGATCGCCCGCGCGTGATGGACTGGATCTGGCCCGTCCACGCGGCGTGTCCCTTCAGCTCGAAGTCTCCGCATTGCAGGCGCGTCGCACCTACGAGATGCGCCTCCGTCACGCGGCCGCCGGCCATGCGCACCATGCCGTAGCGCCCGGCGAACGACACCCCGGCGCCCTCCAGCGTCGCGGCCTCGTCGAGAGCGAGGCAGACGCGGTCCACCCCGAGCCGCCCGCGGTCGATGGTGACGATCAGGCCGCCGCGCAGCCGCTCTACGGACGCGCGCTTGATCTTCGATCTGCCGCGGAAGGGCTCGTGCACCGCGACGAACACGCTCTTGAGGTCCTTGCCCTTGCGCCGCGCGCAGAAGAACGGAGCTTGGTACTTGTCGAGCGCGGCATCGATCTCCTTCGCCCTCCGGATGCTCGGCGCTTGGCCCAGGTAGACCGTCGTGTCGGGCTCGCACATAAGCACCGTGCGCGTGCCGATGGCGTCGTCGCCCTTCAGGCGCATGGTCAGCGACACCACGTCGCCAGCCGCGCCGCTCCTGAGGTCGTGCACGAACCCGTACGCTCCCTCCTTGCCCACGCCGGAGGATTCGCCGCGGGGCGGCTTTAACTCCACGCCCGGATTCAGCAGCGTCCCTGCGAACGGCTTCAGCGCCGCACCCGCGACCTCGGCCGTCGAGTCGCGGTCCGCGCTGCCGTGGAGCAGGTAGTCGTGCTGCTTGCCGCCTGAGACCTGGAACACGTCCACCACGTAGCAGTCGGCCGCATCGTCGCCAATGGTGAACAGCGTGCGCCGGTAGAGCGACGTGGCGCCGGCGTACGCGGTCAGGCTTTCCGCGTCCGCCACGTGAAAGCCCTTGCCGTCCGTCGCGTACGCGCGCAAGCGATTGCCCGTGTGGCCCCGATCCAAACCGGAATCCCTGCCGTCGACGACAACCGTGTTATGCGACGGAGTCGAGCAGGCCCAGGCGCGGTACTTGGTGTGGGTGTAACCAATGTCGCGGAACAACTCTTCGCCGAATGCGAAGAGGCCAAAGCTGAGCGCGTCTTTGTGCTTGTGGCCGCGGCCGGCGGTGAAATCCAGATACACGTGGAGCTGCCGGTCGCCCTCGCCGCCCCCCATGACCGCCGCGCCCAGGCCGGGCATGAGCGCCGGCTCCATGCGCTCCCGCGGCCTGCGCCGATTGCGGGACCACGTGTCGTTGACCGGCAGCAGCCGGCCGTTGGGCAGACGCGGTGCGTCGAGCGACCGGGCCACGTCGTCGATCCGAGCGGCGACCTCTTTGGGATCGATGGCCACGCGTTGCGCCGCGTCGGCCGGCGGCTCGTACCCTTTCAACGCCGCAGAGACGACCTTGAGCAGGCCGTACACTTGCGCGCAGTAGCTGGGCGCGGTCTCCATCCAGTGGCCGTCGTGGAGGAAGCGCTCCGCGGTGAAGCGGTTGAACCGGCGCACGGCCGCCGCGACGTACTCGCGCCGGCCGAGGACGCGGCCGGCGTAGATGACGCTGCGCCAGAGCACGGGCGACATGTTCGAGTACGGCTCGCGGAATCCGAGCCCGAAGTCGACCATCGCGGCGAGCAGATCGTTCTCGATCTTGTCCTTTGCGCGGCCGCCCGCCATCGTCGCCAGCCCGGGCCAGTCCTTGAGGCAATCGTACGCGCGCACGAGTTCGAGCGGCACGGCCATGTACGCCCACCAGCTCCACTTCGCGGTGCGGTACTGCCCGGCGCCCTTGACGCGGTTCTTGTTCCAGGGCGAGAAGCGCTTCTGCCGGAACGGCAGGTCCATGTGGTACGCGTACCCCGGGTAGACCTCCGCGAAGCGCACGAGGATGAGCGCCGCGCGCCGGGCGTATCGGTCGTCCTTGGTGATCCAGTACAGCTCCGCGAGATACTGGCACTGGTCGGCCATGTACTCGCGGGCCCAGTAGTCCGCGTGCGCGCGGAAGAAGATGCGATACTTGTCGCTGGGGCGCTCGTAGTAGGGGTACCGATGCGGCCCGTCCGGGCCCCGCACTTCGAGCACCTTATCGTCCGGGTAGTCGGGGTTGTTCGGATATTTTGCGCCGCAGCCCTTGCACACGATGCTGTGCGGCTCCCGCGGCGACCACTTGAAGGGCCCGAAGTCCTGGGTGCCCTTTTCGCAGTTGGGGCAGTCGGTGAAGTAGATGCCCGACTGCCGCGGCACGATCGCAAGCATGTCCCCCTCGGACAGCGACATGACGTATGCGACTCGGCGCTTCAGACTCGCGATCGTGCGGGCGTCGGTTTTGACGGGGAACACCTTCGCGCTCCCGAGCGCGGCCGGCGCGGCGCCGGCCAAGAGGATGAGGGGCAAGGCATAGGGGACATGGTTCATATACAGCATTTCGTAAGTTTGTGCAGGGATGTTGCGCGTTTGTAGCACGCTCGTAAGAGCGTCTCTGGCGCCGGGGACGCGATGCGGAAGCCCGCCGAAAGCGGGATCGCATCGTGTCCCCAGACGCGTGACGTGCGTGCTACGAGCGACGGCACCATTGTAGGCGGCAGGCATGCGCGAGGCAAAGGCTGGTTTTCGATGTTCGGTTTTCGACATTGCGGCCGAACACCGAAAACCAAACACCGACAACCGAAAACCCGTTGACGCCCCCAGTGGCCTCGATGGTTGCTGCTATCAGTCTTGCCCTGCGCCCATGTCGCGAAGCTCCTTCATGGCTTGCCTCCCATAGTCTCCCGCGGGGTCTCGGCGCATGATGTCGGTGAACTCCCTGGCCGCGCGGTCCGTCTCGCCAAACGAGACGTAGAGCCGGCCGAGCATGAGCCTCATGTCCAGAGCGTTGGGGTTGAGCTTGACCGCGCGCTCCAGCGCGCGGACGCCCTCCATTTGCCTACCCCGCGCGAAGAGGATGCTCGCGAGCCGCGCGTGGCTCTGGTCCCTGTTGGGAAAGAGGCGGATGGATCGCCGGATGGCGGTTTCGGCCGCGGCCAATTCGCCTCGCTTCTCATGAACAATCGCCAGATCGTACCAATAGATGGGATTGTACCGGAAACGCCGCACGGCTTCCCGCAGCGCGGCTACCGCCTCCGCGTAGCGTCCGGTTTTGGAATAGATCTTGCCAAGTTCATAGTACGCATATGGCCCGCGCGGGCCGAGAGCGATGGCCCGCTTCAGAACCCCCGCCGCCCCGGCTTGGTCCCCGGCGCCGATCAGCGCCCGCGCCTCGTCGAGCAAGTCGGCCAAGGCGATTCGCGGTTGTTTCGCCCACTCCGCGTCGATCTGCGACAGGATCCGTGCAACGTCGGGCTTGGACATCCGCGCGTCCGGCACGCGCTTGAGCAACACGAACAGCCCGTCGATCTTGATCACGTCCCACGCATTCGTCTCCAGCAATTCTTGAATCATCGCGCGCAGGCGGCGCCGGCCGGGCCACGCGTAGTCGCCTTCGCCGTTGTAGAGGTAGCGCGCGTGGATCATGATGTAGTCCGCGTCGGTGAAGTCGCGCTCCTTGCCCGACAGGTAGCGCAGGCTCATGCCGAACTCGACGATCTTGTCCCGATGCGAAAGGGCCGGCAGCAAGTCGCCGGACGCGGACACCGACGCAGTGGCCGGGATGAGCGATAGGATCTTCCACGCCTCCCGGTCGTCGTCGTCCATCGCGTAGAAGCGTCGGTCGTAGATGTTCGTTGCGGCGAGGAACCGGTCGTCGTGGATGGGCAAGATCGTCGAAGGCGCGCCGAGGATGTTGGGGACCAAGTTGGAGAGGAACGAAACCGCGCCAAGAGCGATCAGCAGCGCGGCCTCCAACTGAACCCGCCGGCTGCGGCCCATGCCGCGCCGGGAGCACCAAGCTGAGATCGAGATGATCGAGTGCACGGCCGCGGCCGCGAGGAACACGATGGTGATGCCATACCAGTGGCCGCGGCTGTTGGTGATGTAGGGATGGGACGAGAGCGCGGTCTGCGCCCAACCGGGAAGGCCCATGAGCAAGACCATCGGGCTGAGCAAGGACAGGAAGCACAGCGGCCACAAGAGCTTGAAGAGCAAGTGGAGGCGATACTCGGAAAACGCGACGCGCAGCCGGCGCATGGGGTCGAGGAGCGACGCCATCACAAACTCGCTCAGGCTGTCCCCGCCGCCCCATTGGTGCAGGAACGGGCCGATGTTCCGCGGGTATTCCACGTCCCGCAGGCAAAGCGGGATCACGAACTTGGCGGAGACGAGCAGCCAAGCCACTCCGAGAGCAACCACGCCGGCGCCCCACATGAATCGGCGGTTCCGATACGCGGCATAAAGCCCCAGCATGGTGACCGGCAGGGCCACGGTCTCCTTGCAGCACAGGGCCAACAGGCAGGCCGCGAGGCTCGCCCACGGCCGGTCGCGCTCGATGAAGTAGTACGCAAACAGCAGGATCGGCCCCGCGAGCAAGACCGGCCTGAAGTCGTACACGTTCAGGTAGTTGAGCGGCGCGTAGCAGAGGTAGATCCATGCAGCGAGCGCGCCGGCGCCCCTCACCTTCAGGCGTTCCCTCGCCAGCCACGCCAAGGGAAACGCGCCGGCGGCCAGCGCGAGACACTTCAGGAACTGAAGCGTCATGAGGGATGGCCAAACGAAGTACGGGAGCGCGAGGAGCAAGTAGATGGGCTGGAAGTGCGCGAGGAAGTATTGCTCCGTGATGCTCTGGTAGAAGAAGCGGCCCTTCGCCGTGTGGAACGCGATCTGGTTGGCCGCGGCCAGGTCTTCCCATTCGTACGCGAAGAACGACCGATAGCGCAGATAGCAAAGCACTGTGAACGCGACCGCGTGGACCCCGACCATGATCGCGACCAGGCCATCCTCGCCGAGCCATCGCCTCCCGCGTGTGCCTCGCTCGTTCAGACGCGTCATTGGCGTCATGGCCTGATGTTCCGCCTGCCCGCGAGGGGCGCTTTCGATTCGGCTGGACACCTCCGCGTCTGGCCGCGCGGAGGACAAAGATGAGCGCCCATGATAGCGCTGCATGGCCGGCAAGACAAGATGACGGCCGCGCGCCGCGCTTGGCATGCAGGGGGCATGATGGCATAATCACGGCCCGCTCCCGAGCCCCTGAGGAACCTGCGAATGCGCTTTGAACGCGTCTGTATTGAAGCTGCGAGCTACGAACTGCCGCCCAACGTCGTCACGTCCGACGCGCTCGAGCAGCGGCTCGCGCCGGTGTACGATCGGCTCAAGCTGCCTTACGGCCGGCTGGAGTTGATGACCGGCATTCGCGAGCGCCGCTTCTGGGATCCCGGCACGCGGCCGAGCGACGCGGCCGTCATGGCCGGGCGCAAGGCGCTCGACGCGGCGGGCGTCGCGGCCAGCGAGGTGGGCTGCCTCATCCACGCGTCCGTGTGCAGGAATTTCCTCGAGCCCGCGACCGCGTCCGTCGTGCATCACGCGCTGGGGCTGTCGAACGAAGCGGCCATGTTCGACTTGAGCAACGCCTGCTTGGGCGTGCTCAACGGCATGGCGATGGTCGCGACGATGATCGAAGCCGGGCAAATCCATACCGGCCTTGTCGTGTCTGGCGAAACCGCGGAGGGCCTGCACGCGGCCACGATCGAGCGCATTCTGTCGGACGAGAGCCTGACGCGCGCGTCCTTCAAGATGCACTTCGCGTCGCTCACCATCGGCAGCGGCGCGGCCGCGGTGCTGCTCACGCACGCGGACCGCTCGCGCACCGGCCACCAGTTTCTCGGCGGCGCGGTGCGCACGGACTCGCGGGCCAACGAACTCTGCCAAGAGGACACGCAAGCCGCGCCGTCGGAGACCGGGCCGTTGATGGCGACCGACTCCGAGGCGCTGCTGCACGCCGGCATCGCTCTGGCCAACCAGACCTGGCAGGCGACCAAGGCCGAGCTGGGCTGGACCAACGACACGCCCGGCCACATCTTCACCCACCAAGTCGGCGCCGCGCACAGGCGGTTGCTGTTCGAGACGCTCGCGCTCGACCCGGCCAAGGACTTCCCCACCGTGCAGACGCTCGCCAACACCGGCTCCGCCGCGTTGCCCACCGCGTTCGCCCTGGGCGCGGAGCAGAAGGCCATGCGGTCGGGCGAACTCATCGCACTGCTCGGCATCGGCAGCGGCCTGTCGTCGCTCATGCTGGGAGTGGAATGGTGACAGCATCTGGCCGAGTTGACGAGCCCTCAAGACTGAGGCGACCCACCCCCTGCCCCCTCCCTGCAAGGGAGGGGGCGCCGCCCCGCCCCGTCCCCCCTTCTAGGGGGGACCACAGGGGGGTCGTCCCCCGATTCGGGAGGAACAGCACAAGTGGCTGATGCTCCCCAACAAGACGACACCTTTGGCCAAGTTGACGGGCTCTCAAGACTGAGGCGACCCGCCCCCTGCCTGCAAGGGAGGGGGTGCCGCCCTGCCCCGTCCCCCCTTCTAGGGGGGACCACAGGGGGGTCGCCCCTCGATTCGGGAGGAACAGCACAAGTGGCTGATGCTCCCCAACAAGACGACACCTTTGGCCAAGTTGACGGGCTCTCAAGACTGAGGCGACCCGCCCC
>JAJRTI010000919.1 GCA_024278415.1 Planctomycetota bacterium
GCACACGCCCGGGATATCCTTCAGCTTGCGCGTCATGGGCGCAACCATCATGTCGCAGGTCGACGTGCCGAGGATTTTGACGAGCGTGCCTTCCTTGATGCCCGATCCGACCGCGCCAAAGTGTGCGTCGAACGCTCCCACGGCCACGGGGATGCCCGCGGGCAGGCCGACCTTCTTGGCCATGGCCTTGGTCAAGCAGCCAGCCACTTGGTCGGCGGCCTCGGCCTTGTCGTAGAGCCGGTCGCGCAGGCTCGCCAACTCAGGCGACAGCTTCTTGAGGAACTTTTTGCTCGGCAAGCCGCCCCACGAGTCGTTGTACATGGCCTTGTGCCCCGCCGCGCACACGCCGCGCACGACCTTGCTTGGATCGAGGTTGCCGGTGATGTACGCCGGCACGAAGTCGCATGCCTCGACCCACGAGTACGCCGCGTCGAAGACCTTGGGCGACGTGCGCTGGCAGTGCCACACCTTGCTCCAGAACCACTCGGACGAATACGTCCACCCGCACTTCGCGAGGTAAGGCACGCCGGTCTTCTTGGCGATGTCCGTGATCGTCGCGGCCTCCTCGTACGCGGTGTGGTCCTTCCACAGCCAAGCGTACGCGGCCAGATCCTTCTTGAACTTCGGCTGCATGGCCAACGGCGCGCCGTCCTTGTCAACAGGGATCGGCGTGGAGCCGGTGTGATCGATACCGATGCCAACGACCTTGTCCGCGTCGAACCCCTTGGCCTTCTTGGCCTGCTTGACGGCCGAGCCTACCGACGCGACGAAGCCCTTGATGTAATCGGCCGGGTTCTGCCGCGCGAGGTTGGGATCCTTCGGATCGAGCAGGATACCGTCCTTGCCGCTGGGGTAGTTGTACACGTGCGTGCCCAGTTCCTTGCCGTTGCGCACGTCGACGACCAGCGCGCGCACGCTGTTGGTGCCGAAGTCAACGCCGATGGAGAACTGCGCGGGTTTCTTCTTAGCCATGGCTTGCCTTCCTCCGTGGGTCTCTGGTTTGGGGCGCCGCTCGCGAGAGACGGGCAAGGGGCAGCGCGACCGCGTCACTATAACGAATGGGGCCTCCTTCACGCAATTGGGCTCCGGCGAGCCCCCGGGGCCGCGGTGCGTCAAACGACGAGGCTGCCCTCAGAAAGGCGGTTCGGGGGACACGACGTCGGACGCTTCGCGTCCTTGGTTCATGTGCCCCTACGGCTTGTACTTCTCGTATCCGAATTCGATCGCGCCGGGCGAGGTGCCCGAAAAGATCTGCCCCTCCATGCGCATGCGTTGCTGGTAAAGCCCGAGCAACTCTTCGAATCCCATGCCGACTGTGTCCTTGCGGCCCAGCAGCGCAACCGTGCCGCCAAGACCGGTGCCGGTGATCTTGGCTCCGTAGATGCCCTTGGCGATGCCGATGTTCCGCGCCATGCGCACGAGAAAATTCGTGAGCATGCAGTCGAGCCCGCAGCGCGTGCGGTAGCTCCAGTGCGAGCCGTACATGAGCCGGCCGGCCTCCATCATGGGCTCGTCGTTGTCCGCGTCGTGCGACCGCTCGATGCACTTCAGGAAGTCCGCGGCGCGTTCATTCTCGTAGATGGGGTGCCCCGTGCGGCTCCGCACGCGGTACGTCGTCTCCGGATCGACTGCGGCCGCGGCGTCAATGGCTTTGCCGTACTGGCGGAGGAACTCGTGGCCGGCCATCTGCGTGGGCAGCCGGCCCTCATGCTGTGCCTTGAACTCCCGAGAGGACATGTTGCACAAGTAGGCCTCGATCGCGGCCACGTCCTCCCCGTCTGCGCCGTCTGCGCGCATCCGCTCGACAATGATGCGATGGCCCATGGCCGTTGCCGTGCGGACCTCCAAATGCTCCAGCGCACCCGCCTGGTGCTCGACGGTAGAGTTGACTGCGACGACCGCCCAATCGTCTGGGAGCCGAATGGGCGCTTCCGCACAGTCTGGCTGACAGCGAATCGGGAGCAGGCAGTGCTGCTGGCCCAGCGCGATGGCCAGATGGTTCATCACCCCGTCCGGCTCGCCAACGACCTCGGCCGAGATGCGACGGGCGAGCGTCGCCGTTCGATCCGGAGCGAGGCCCAAGTCGAACGCGACGTTGAGTCCGTGGACCGCGGCCACTTCGATGGCGGCCGATGCCCCCAAGCCAACGCTCCAAGGGATGTCGCCCGCGACGGCGATGTTGGCGCCGACTGCGGGCAGGTCCACCTCCTTTTCCCGCAGCAACACGCAGAACGCCCCAGCCACGTGCGCGGCCCACTTGGTCTTCGCATCTGCCGCGAGCAGCTTGTGCGCGCGATCGTAAGAGATAGGTTTGCCCCCCTTGCAGAGATCATCCAGGCCCAGGCGCGCCTCCGCCGCGAGGCCATGGGCCTCTGCGTTCGCGCTGCGGATGCGAATCTGCCTGTCTTTGCGTCTCTGGATGCCAAGCACCACCCCGACGTCGAGCAGGCTCTCGCACACCAACGCGCCGCTGTAGTTGGCGATGCCGCCCATGAGGTCGAGCCGCGCCGGCGCCCGCACCACAAACACGTCGCCCGTGCCGCCGAAGTGGGCGCCCAAATCACCCCACTTCTCCGAGTGCCCATGGAGTGCCTTGCCGAACTCCTTCACGTCGAGGAGGTCAAACCCAGATTGCGATTTCGTCTTCCGGAACGCCATGCAGTTCGGATCCCTCTTGACGTGCCTTGCGCTCTTACCGGCGGTCTGTGTGAAGTCTAATGAAGACAGCGGGAGGTGTCAACATGAACTTGTTCACGAGCTTCCCTCGAATGCGCAACCGTCCCATCCCAAGGCCAGTGTGGCGGGAGGGTGTGGCGATTGTGGCGTGCGCATAGGCAGCATGGGCGAGCGGCGCAGCCGCCCTGCAAGTGTAAACCACTCGCGCTGGACGGCCACGTCCAGCGCACCGGGAGCGGCAGGCCGTTCGCCACAGCGGCGGACGTGGTCGTCCGCCGCGGGCGGCTCGAAAGCCGAGCGCAACCGCAATAGCCCCCTCTTTGCGCTCGGCAGATTGGCCTCAGGGCGAGTGGGCGGGAGGGGGCCGCGCCGCGCGTCGCCATTGCGTTGCTGAGCCAACATGCTACAATGGTGGGTCTCCGCACTCCTATGCGAAACACCGACACTTCCGCCTGCTGCTACATGAACCACATCCGCAACATCGCGATCATCGCGCATATTGATCACGGCAAGACGACGCTCATCGATGCGATCTTCGCCGCGACGCACCAGTTTCGCTCGAACCAACGCGTCCACGAGCGCGTCATGGACAACAACGAACTCGAGCGCGAGCGCGGGATCACGATCCGGTCCAAGCACTGCACGGTCACTTGGCGCGACTACCTCATCAACATCATTGATACGCCCGGCCATGCGGATTTCTCCGGCGAGGTCGAGCGCGTGCTGTCCATGGTCGACTCGGTGCTGTTGCTCGTGGATGCGAACGAGGGGCCCATGCCGCAGACGCGCTACGTGCTCATGCGCGCGCTCAAGCTCGGGCTGCGGCCCATCGTGGTCATCAACAAGGTCGATCGGCCCCAGGCGCGGCCGGACTTCGCGCTCGACAAGACCTTCGACCTGTTTGTCGAGTTGGGCGCGGACGACGACCAAGTGGACTTTCCGGTGGTGTACGGATCGGCCCTCCACGGCTGGCTCGTGCGCGACTTGGACAACGACCCGCACGAGGGCATGGACGCGCTCTTCGAGACCATCGTCGAGCGCGTGCCGCCGCCAAGCGGAAATGCGGACGCGCCGTTCCTCATGCAGGTCAGCACCCTGGCGTGGAGCGACTACATCGGCCGCATTGGCTGCGGCCGCGTGCTTCAGGGGAGCATCAAGCTGGGCGGCGCGATCCAGCGCATCGAAACGCGGTGGCGCGACGTGGACCGCGACGCGGGCTGGGAAGTGGTCGGCACGTCCGACGCCAAGGCCGTGCACATGTGGGTGACCCGCGGCCTCGATCGCGTGGAGGCCGAGGAGATCGTCGCCGGAGACATCGTGTGGCTCGCCGGACCGGACGAGATCAACATTGGCGACACCATCGCCGCGTCGGGCTTCGCAGACGCCGCGCTGCCGCCGCTGGAGATCGAGGAATCCACGGTCTCCATGTTCTTCCTCATCAACGACGGGCCCTTCGCGGGCGAGGAAGGCACCGCGATCACGCTGCGCCAACTGAAGGACCGCCTCGACCGCGAGCTGCGCACGAACGTGGCGCTGCACGTGGAGGATCTGGGCCGCGCGGACGGCGTCAAGGTGTCGGGCCGCGGGGAGTTGCACCTGGCGATCCTGATCGAAGAGATGCGCCGCGAGGGCTTGGAGTTGTGCGCGTCGCGGCCGGAAGTCATCACCCACACGGGCCCGAACGGGGAGACGTTGGAGCCCATGGAGCAGTTGATCATCGACGTGCCTCAAGACTACCAGGGCGTGGTGATCGAGAAGATCGCACAGCGCAAGGGCGAGATGCGGCACATGGAAAACTCGGGCACGGGCATCATCCGCATGGAATTCCAGATCCCCACCCGCGGGCTCATCGGCTACCGGACCGAGTTCCTCACCGACACGCGTGGCTTGGGGATCATGACGTCTCGCCTCACCGGATATGGTCCCTGGCGCGGAGAGGTCGCGTCGCGCACGCGGGGCTCCGTCATCAGCATGTCCACGGGCACGGCGACCGCGTACCAGATCGAGAGCCTCCAGCAGCGTTGCACGCTGTTCGTGGAGCCCATGGAGCGCATCTACGAGGGGCAGATCGTGGGGGAGAACTCGCGGCCCATCGACATGCCCTGCAACCCCACGAAGCGCAAGCACCTGACCAACCACCGTTCGTCGACCAAGGACGGCACGGTCACGCTCGATGCAGTGCGCAAAATGTCCTTGGATCAGGCCCTGGAGTGGATCGCGGACGACGAACTGGTCGAGGTGACGCCGAAGTCAATTCGGCTGCGCAAATCCATCCGCAGCACCGAGGGCCGCCGCGTCGCGCAACGCCGGCAGGCGAGCTAGGGCGGGGACATGTAGCCGCATGCGCTAGCATGCGGGAGCGGGTGCGGGTGCGGAGTCGGACCGGTCGGACCTGCCCGATCGGTCCGACCGGTAGCCGTCCGCCCTACGGCGGACGCCAGCATGCGGGAGCGGAGCGCTAAGGGATTCACAGATCGCTTGACAGTGGTGTCTGGCGGGTCTAGCATGCACCTTTGCCGGCCTAAAGCATAGGCCCTCGCCCTGTCGGCCGAGGGGGTCGGCTACGCCGACTCAGGAAACGCCTCCGCAGGGCTTGTCCCTGCGGAGCAGCGATTGAAAGCCAGATCAACGCCTTTTGGCCCATTCTTTCCCCTCCCCTTGCCTTTCCGCTCGGCATGCCGAGCGGAAAGGCAAGGGGAGGGGAGAAGACAGGTACGAGTCGGGCCTGTCTGGCTCCCAATCATGGCTCCGCACGGACATGCCGTGCGGAGGCCTGGGTGAAACGCAAACAACTTCCAAAGGCCAAAACGCGAATCTGTTTCGCCTTTGCGGGCGTAAGCGCCTATCAGGAACTCACACGAGAAAGGCCCACCGCATGAAGCACCTGCTCTGCGCGGCGCTCGCGTCCTTGA
>JAJRTI010000092.1 GCA_024278415.1 Planctomycetota bacterium
ACCGCGGGAAGATCATCAAGTGGCGCGGCATCCACCTCGGCGTCGCGATCGCCACGGACGACGGCCTCACGGTCGCGGTCTTGCGCGATGCCCAAGACCTCACGCTCCGGGACATGGCCGAGCGCTTGCCTGAGATGGTGGAACGCGCGCGTGCGAACAAGCTCAAGGCCGAGGAGCGCGCGAATCCCACGTTCACCATCAGCAACCTGGGCATGTACGACGTGGAGCACTTCCAGCCCATCGTCAACCCCCCTTCCGCGATCACGCTGGGCGTCGCGTCCGCGCTGCCGTCGACGGTGGTCCGCGACGGAGCGATCCACGTCGGCCAGATCATGCGCGTGACCGCGTCCTGCGACCACCGCGTGATCGACGGCGCGGCCGCGGCCAAGTTCCTCATGTCGCTGTGCGCGCTGCTCGAAGCCCCCGCCGAGTTGACGCGGCTATAGCTGATCCAAGACCATGCGGAAGTAGCCGGCCGAGCCGTACACGTCGAAACACGCGCGGAAGACGACGACCTGAAACGCTTGGAGCGCGAGCAGCGCGATGACTGTCCCCGCGGCGATCGGGGCCTTCCGGGTCAGGGCGGCCGCGCCGGCGACCGCGGCCAGCGGCATCGCAAACACCCACAGCCGCTCGACCTCGCCCAGGTTTTTCCCCGATACCCATAGCAGCGCCATGACCGCAACGAAAGCCACCACACACGGCGCCAACGCCCGCCCGCGCTTGGCCAGATCCCGAACTTCTACATCGAGCCCCAGCGCAATTAGCGCACTGACGGAGCACCCACTGAAGAAGATGAACTGCACGGGGTTCACCAGCAGCCACTTCCAGTACGTGCGCTTCGAGTGCAGGTTGAACGCGTCATTCTGCTTGTAAATGCCCCACAACACGCTGAACGTGTTGTAGCGGAACGCGAGCCACAGGGCCAATGACAGCAGCAGGAACACGCCCGCCGCGGCCATGCCCACCACGGCCGCCGGCTTGGCGAAGGAGCGCAGGCTCCGATCTGACAACACCGCCGCGCCCAACGCGCAGACGCCACACATCGCCACAGGCACCAAGAACGCGAGGCTGAAGAAAAACGCCGCGTAGAGAGCGACGCCCAATGCCGCGGACCAGGCCACGAGACGCCGCGGCCGCTCGAAGTTCACGCCACACCCCAACGCGGCCACGCAGACACAGGCCGACAACACCGGCATGACTTGGTCCATGCCCGGGCTGAATAGCATCGCGCTCGGCAACATGCCCACCAATCCCGCGCACAACACTGCCCCACGCTCGCCACAGAGCTTGAGAGCCAGCCAGTAGGTTGGGGCCACGGCCAACGCGGCACACAGGCACAACACCATGCCCAGCAGGAACGCGGCCGCGCGGACCTCGCGCTCTCGCGGCGACATTGCGACCATGGCATTGTCCGCGTTGGGGAAAAGCGCCCGCGCCACGCGGTAGACAGCGTCCACTCGCTGCGCCCTGCCCCGCATGGCATGGATGGCCCCGTAGAACAGCAGCACCGGCCCCGCGGGGTGGACGTCGCTGTGCTGGTATCCATCCTTGACGCGCTCTCGCAACGTCGCCATGTACTCCCCCGCGCTGCGGACGCGCTTGGCCTCCTTGAAATAGGGCCCCATTCCGCGGTCCCATATAATGCCCGTGATGAACTCGCCAAACCCGAACTCGCCCGCGCAAGCCACGACCACGTGCGCGAGGAACGACAAGCCCACAAGACCCGCGACAAACGCGAGCCGATGCCAGCGTCGCCATGCCGGGTAATATAGCGCCCACGCGCAGGCCGCGACCAGCAGCCCCAGCACGATGGCTGGCCCCCACGCGCGTCCCAGTTGAAACGCCGGCGCGAACGGCGTCGTCCATTCCGATGGCACGCCAAACGGCACACGCGCCAGCGCGAGCGCGACGCCGGCCACGCAGATAGCTACGGCAAGGCGCGTCAGCCAGCGATGGGGTGTTGCGTGCGTCTCGTCAGCCATGGTACCTCTCGCGCGGCTTGAAGCGCAGTCAGCCCTTTTCTGAGGCGAAGGGGGTGTAAATCACGTTGCGGTTGGGGGCGAGCGCGCGCGCCGCGTCGTCGCCCTTGAAGAGGCGGACCGTCGTCATGATGGTCTTCGCACCTCGAAGGTGCAGCGGCCCGAACACCCGGCGCTCATCGCCGGGGCACAAGACAACGACGCGCTCCAGGCCGAGAGCCTTGAAGAACTCCACACACCTCGACACCAGGGCGAGCACGTGGTTCGCGTCCGCCTCGCAGAGCAGCAGCCCACCAATGACGCCCTTGCGCCTTTTCTGATACGCGCACACCTGGCCGATGCACTCGCCCGAACGCATCATCCGAAAGACTGCCGCCTGATCCCATCCCAGCAGAAACTCGAAGTCAGGCCGCCGGTCCAAGTCGGACTGGCCCCGGTCCGCGGCCACCAACTCGGCCAAGTCGCAGGTAGCGGCATCAACAATATCGATCCCCTCACGAGGCACGTCCGTCTCCCACTGCGAGGCTTGAAGCTCCAACTGAAACATGGTCTGGAGGATGCGCATCCCGCTTTTGAGGTAGAGGCTCACGGACACGGGATTCTGCGGGTACGTATCGAGCCCCACCCACGCGCAGCCGCGGCTATCGAAATAGTCGAACGCCGCGGCCATGAGCGCCTTGCCGATGCCGCTGGACTGGCAGTTCGGCTTCACGGCCAACGGGCCAACCCACCCCCCTCTCCCCCTCGCGTGGCAGATGTTGATCCCGACGATCTGGCCATCCTCTTCCGCCACCATGGCGCCTTCCGGGTCAGTGCGCCGCCAGTGGTGGAAGTACGCGGCCTCGCGCACGGTCATGTTCGCCGGCTGGCCGGTGAGGCGCTCGAAGAGGTCGCCAAACGCCTCCGTGTCGAGCGCCAGCACGGCTGGGACGTCGTCAGGCCGAAGTGGACGAATGGTCATCTGCGTGTATCTGCGCATAGCTGCGTTGCGAATCGCTTCCTTTGCTGTGGCGAGTGAAAATCACAGATGCCCACGGATAATCCTAGCGCGGCCGTTGGCCGCAACCAAAGAGGTCGGAGGTGTCCCACGGATGGCAGAGCCGACCCACGGATGCAGAGCATGATTGGCGCAGACCATGGGGACAGCTTTGCCGCCTTTGGTGGCTTAGACCCCATGCGGGCGGTGATCGCTAAGAGGCCGACATCACGCAACTTACGGATGCCGCCGCGTGAAAAGTGCAAAGAAACTTCGATGTCCTCGACGTTAGTAGTACAGATTGCCTAGCGCGGCCGTTGGCCGCAACCCAACCTCGCCAGTTCCCCCCTTCCTGCAACAGCGTGTTCGGCAGAGGGAGAAACTACAGATATCCGCAGATGCCCACAGATCACGCAGATGGAACTCGAGGCTCCCCCTTCCGATCAGCGTGATCTGTGGGCATCTGTGCCCATCTGTGGCACTGCCTCGCCCATGCAAGGGCGCGGGCCAGCGGA
>JAJRTI010000920.1 GCA_024278415.1 Planctomycetota bacterium
CGGCTGCCGGACGCGAAGGATGGGAACGCGTACTTCAACATCGTGCGCGGCATTGGCACGGTCAACTACCACACGTCGCTCGCGCTGCCGGAATACGTGGAGCCTGCGCGGTTTGTCGATCGCTGGGGTCGGAGTCATGCCAGTTCGCTCTACCGTGGCGAAGCGTACGCGCTCGCCACAGATGCGAAGGCAGATCTGTCGTTCCCCAAGCCGAACCACATGCGTCTGCGCGTGACGCTGGCACAAGAGGACGTGGTGGTCATCAACCAGAACTACGACGCGTCGTGGCGCACCCGTGTGGGGGAGGTCGTGCGGCATGAAGGCAAGCTTGCGCTTCGCCTGCCGGCCGGCGAGCACGACGTGCGGTTGCGGTACGTATCGTGGCTGTTCCGCGTCGGGCTCGGCGTCAGCGTGGCGAGTTTGGCGGTGTGCTTGGTTCTTCTGTCGCGCTGGCGTCGCCTCCGGTGGCTGCGGTGCTGGCCTCGGCTGCCGGGTCTTCGCTACGGATACGTGGCGGGGGCTGGCGTGCTCGTGTTGGCTGCGCTGTGGGCCGCATTGCGTCCGCGCGTGTTGGCGGACAATCTCGTGGCGCAAGCCGTGGCGCTTATGGCGCAGGCGGGGCCCTCGGGGGGGGCACGGCGTACCGTCGCCCGGACTTCTACTGGGCTGCGGACTTGCTCGCGCAGGCGCAGCGCTTGCGCCCCCGCAGCGGCGCTATTGCGCGGCGGCTGGGCGTGTGCCTCCTCCAGGTCGGCCAGGCTGGTGATGGGCTGCGGGAGCTGCGCCGCGCGGCTGCGCTCGCCCCGCGAGGCCTGACGGCCAACGTGGAACTGCTGCGCGCATTGGCCGCTCTGGGCCAGACGCGCTCGGCGCTCGCTCTCGGAGAGGATCTGGCCAAGCGCTTCCCGCTTGCGTGGGAGGTTTCGTTTTGGTCCGCGTTTGCTTTGTGCCAGGCTCGCGACTTGGACGCCGCGGAGCGGACGCTCTACCGGGCGATCGAGCTGGGCATGCCGGGCGCGCTCACGCCCATGCTGCGCCGTGCGCCTGAGTTCGCGCCGTTGCGGCAACGTCCAAGTTTCCGCCGGCTCCTTGCCGCAGTACGTGCGAGGCAGGATGCTGGCTGAGTCGGTCTTGTTTTTTGAATGGATCGGATGTTCGTGATTGCCCCCACTCTCATCGCCGCGGGCGTCATTGCGCTGTTGATTGTCCTAGAGACGATCCTTGTGGAGCCGCGGCTGTTTCGCGTGCGCCGGGATCGCGTGGCTTGCGCGCGGGGGAGCTTGAGCCGGCCCATCCGCATCCTGCACATCAGCGATCTCCACTTCCGGCGTTGGGAGCGCAGCAAGACGCGCTTCCTGCGCCGGCTGGCGCAGCAAGAGGAGGTGGACCTTGTTGCGATCACTGGGGACTTGGCGGACCTCACGCCGGCGATTCCGGCTTGCGTGGCCGCGATTCGGGAGTTCAAGCCGCGCCATGGCGTGTTTGTGTGCTTGGGCGGCCACGATTATTTCCGCACGACCGGCATCGACCTGGCCCGGCAGCTTGTGACGCGGAAGCGCCGGCGTTTTCAACGGGTGGACACGGACCGGCTTGTTGCAGCCCTACGCGAGGCTGGCATCGTCGCGCTCGTGAATGCTCGCGTGGAGTTGGACGTGGGCGGGACGAAGGTGGACGTCATCGGGATCGACGACTACTTGTTCGGCCAACCGGACCTGGACGCCGCGTTCGATGGGGCGCGGGCCGATGCGTTCAAGCTGGTGCTCATGCACGAGCCGAGCATGGTGGAGGAGCTAGCGAGGCGGGGGCCCGACCTGGTGCTGCACGGGCATACCCATGGCGGGCAGGTGCGCATTCCCGGGGTTGGCGCGTTGGTGACGCAGTCACGGCTCTCGCCCAAGTTGGCGAGCGGAGTGTTTGAGATGGGCCGCACGACCTTCCACCTCAACCACGGCGTGGGCACCGGCGAGCATTTGCCGTTTCGCATGTTCTGCCGGCCCGAAGCGTCGGTGCTGGAGATCGTGGGGCGCGCAGAGGAGGAGGCGGACAAGGGCTAGCGAAGGTTCGCCTCAAACTGTCGAGAGGCCGACACCCGGAGGGGACGGGCTTCGCCGCCCGACTGCGTAGCGCTTGTAGTAGGCCCGTGAGGGCCTTCCGTTCGGGCGATACGCCATGGGAGCAGCGGGCGCCCTTACGGTCGCCACTACGAGCGGGGCCGTGTTGGACACTTCTGCTATGGCGCGGCCCTAGGTGTGCTCCGCCCGCCACTCGATTGCGCGGTCCGCGATGCGGTAGAAGTCGTTTTCGGGCCTATACCCCAGCACCGTGCGCGCCTTAGTGATGTTGATCTCGAAGGAGTGGCATTCGGGGCAACGCAACTCGCTTGTAGTAGGCCCGTGAGGGGCTTCCGTTCGGGTGGCGATACGCCATGGGAGCAGCGGGCGCCCTTACGGTCGCCACTACGAGCGGGGTCGTGTTGGACACTTCTGCTATGGCGCGGCCCTAGGTGTGCTCCGCCCGCCACTCGATTGCGCGGTCCGCGATGCGGTAGAAGTCGTTTTCGGGCCTATACCCCAGCACCGTGCGCGCCTTAGTGATGTTGATCTC
>JAJRTI010000093.1 GCA_024278415.1 Planctomycetota bacterium
ATCGAGCGCGCGGTGATCCTGTGCCAAGGCGACACCATCACGCCCGAGGACATCGCCCTTCCTATGGATCAGTTCCTCCCGCCCCCAGGAGACGTGGCGCCATTGAAAGAGGCCCTGCGGGGCGCGGAGCGGCGAATCGTGCTGGATGCGCTCGAAAAGTGCGAGTTCGACAAGAGCCAGGCCGCGAAGCAACTACAAATCTCCCGCGCCAGCATCTATAATAAAATCAACGATCTGGGCCTGCGCGACCTCTTGGGTGGCCAGGATAGGACAGAATGAACGAATCGCTTTGAGTCCAAATCAAGTCTCCTCAACCACCGCCATACCAACAAAAGGAGTGGTCAATGTCTGACAGCACGGGATCTGAGGCGCTACAGGTCGGCATCCAAACCGAAGAGGACGGCATGGCCTTTTACAGCAAGGCAGCCGAAAGCTGCGAAACTCCCTTTGGCAAGCGCATGTTCGAGTCGCTCGTGCAGGATGAGCGCAACCACCTCGCGTGGCTCCACGATATCGCGAAGGGCATCGCGCCCAAGGACGATTGCACCCCCGGCGAGGTCTTCAAGGGCCAGGTGCAGAGCGTGTTCAAGGAGGCCACGGACAACATGACCAAGCGCATCGAGGCCGGCCCCGACGACGTGGAGGCCGTGCGGATCGCGATGGAGATGGAGGAGAAAGCGTACCACTTCTACGTGGACGCCGCCAAGCAGGCCACGGACGAGGCCGAGAAGAAGCTCTTCCAGCGCCTCGCCGCAGAGGAGAACGTTCACTGGATGATGCTTGAGGACACGCACCTCTATCTGACCGCGCCCGAAATCTGGGACATCAAGAACAACCCGCCACTGCTCGACTGACGGTCCCGGCGATCCGAAACCAAACTGGCCCGGAGCCTCGCTGTTCCGGGCCAGCTTCGTTCTACCGCATCAAGCCCACGCGGGCAGGAGTCCCCCCCACGACTTGCGGACCGAAGCGGCAGATGCCGCAGGCTTGTAGTAGGGCGATTCATCGCCCGTCCTTGCGCCCGAAGCAACGGGCGATAAACCGCCCTACTACGAACGGCCCCGCGTGCCCCCGCTCCGTGGGCGTGCTGCCGCGCGGCGACAGACCGCCGTGGCCATGGCAGAAAAACCGGAGAATATCCTTGACAACGTTCGGGGGGGGGGGGTACACTTCCACTATTGTGCAATCGGAAGCTGGCGGCTCCCCCCTATGCACAACCGTGCAGAGCAGGCGAGTCGGGCAATCAAGATGACATCACGGAGTGGACCTATGCCGCGTAACCGGATTACTTGGAAATACGCTTTGCTCGCCGCTGTCGTATTGGGCGTCCTCGCGCTGGGATATGCGCTGAGCGTACGCCGCGCGTTGGCGGACTGCCCTACCGGCTGCGACTACTGCTCGGCCGATCCCGTGTTCGTGCAGCCCGATCTGCGGCGGCCCGAGATGATCGAGTTCATTCGCAAAGCCAAAGCCAAGGGCGCGGCGGTTATCGAGAAGAAGGGCCTCGTGCTCTCGGTGAAGTAGCTCCCGTAGTGGCCCCCTGTTTGGCCTCACGACAAACGGTTCTTCCCCCTTCTCAAGCCCGGCGGACACACCGGCGACCATGTGATGGGAGTGTGCGATGATACGCCATAGATTGAGTCGAGTCGTTTTCTCTGCCCTGTTGCTCTGGGCCATCTCCGTCGGGTCACGCGCGCACGCGGCCGGCGCGACCACCATTTACAAGCCGGTCCGAGCGGGGAACATCGGTGCGCTGTTCCACTTCGAGGCCGCGTGCAGTGAGGGCTGTCCCCACATGTGGTGCCGGGTCTACGAGAAAGTTGACGGCGACTGGCAGTTGCACAGCCAGTTCGGCACGGGCAGCGGCAATGTGTCATTCGATATAGCGCTTTGGGAGGGCAAGTATCGGGTCGACCTCGCCTGCCATTCGACCACGATGGATGTGCCTGAGTCCGGCTGGGCGACTTGCGCATACCTGGTCGCGTATTGGGCGGACCTTCAGGTGCGCCGCAAGGGCACGGCCGACGCCTTCGGCAACACCGCCACTGTGGCGGCCGGCGGGAAGGATTCCGACGTGCATAAAGCCGAAATCCAAGTGACGGCCAATCCCCCCATCGCCGGCATTCCGGTGAACGTGTTCATCCAGGAAGGCACGGGCCAAGGCAAGGAAGGCACCGGCGGGCCCGCGACGTTGGAAATAGGGAACACGACCGATTGCAACGGCAAGATCACGGGCACGCTCACGTCGAGCAACAAAACCGAGGAGGTCCACTTGCAGGTGCACCCCACGGACGAGGCGTTCAACAGCGAAGTCCGCATCTACCAAGAATGGGACCACCAGAACGGCGGGGAGTGGCAATACGAGCCCTACTTCATCCCCAACGCGCCGTCAGATGTGTCTTGGACACTGGAGATCGCGGACGGCGTTCCGATCACCGGCCACACGGCCAAGTTCTACGCGCAGCGGGTCGTGTACTACGAGTGGGACGACGTGTTGCTGGACTATGTGCGCTATGAGGAGGAGCGATGTCCCGCGAACAACTGTGATCTGTCGTTCTACTCCGACTTCACTCCCGCCCAGACCCAGGACTCCGGCGACGGGGTTTACTCCTCGCAGCAGACCGTGTACGAGGACGACGAGAACTTCGATTGGTTCGTGGACGAGGTCGAGTTCCGAGGCGTGGACGACGATACGTATGTGCGGTAATCCCTCAACAGCCATGCTGGGCTTGCTTAACACGACGTTCGTGTTGGCCGTCTCGGCTGTACGTGTTTAGCGTGCGCATGCGAAGAAACGAGACGCGTAGCCGCATGCGCCAGCATGCGGGCCAGCCGGCGAGCGCCGCGCAGAACGCCCGCATTCTGGCGAATGCGGCTACCACGCCTTGCTTGATACGATGTTCGTGTTGGCTGTCTCGGCTGAACGTGTTTAGCGTGCGCATGCGAAGAAACGAGACGCGTAGCCGCATGCGCCAGCATGCGGGCCAGCCGACGAGCGCTACGCAGAACGCCCGCATTCTGGCGAATGCGGCTACCACGCACGCTAAACACGTACACTCGGCCAACACCCACAACACCTGTGGCCCCACTGGGCCGGTCCGAGCCGTGGACGACATGTATGTGCAGTAATCGCTCAACAGCCATGCTGGTGCTGATGGGCCTCCTTGGTCCGTGTGGCTCTGGCGCATGGGCCGGCCCCCCGCCTGTCCCCAAGGCCTTCACCCGCGAGATCGTCGAGGAACTCATCGCCAAGGTCGACGAAGGCCGCAACGCGATGCTGCTCAAGGTCCCCTACCTCGTGAGCCGGCGCAAGCACCCCTTCCCACATCATTTGGGCCTGAAGATGATGCGGGAAGCGGTC
The DNA here is from genome assembly GCA_024278415.1 of Planctomycetota bacterium. Next base: position 3,362 of record JAJRTI010000093.1, read on the forward strand.
AAGGCTGAGGAGCCCAGCACGAAGCGGTGGATCCTGCTCAAGTGCCTCTACGCGTTCGGCACGTACCAACGCGGGGCATTCCTGGACACGACGACGTACATCGAACTGTTCGAGAACCAACTGGCGCGGCCCAACCCTGAGGCGAGCCGGGAGATCAACTCGGCGCTCTTCGACTTCCTCCACGAGTACAGCGCCTGCCCGTACCCGGAGACGGTTCGATCAGCCAAAACGGCGAAGGCCATGGGGTTGGCCGCCAGGCTCTATCTCGCGTGGCCAGAATTGCGGTATCGGGAGCTGGACTTCGGTCCCGTGCTCGAAAAGGCCAAGGACATCCAGATCGTCAAGGACGCCTTGGACCGCGCGGCGCAGAGCGCGCTGGCCGGGGAGAGCGGCTCGACGTACGTCGCGCTCAAGCGCGCGGGCATGATCTATAAGCCTTGGAAGCCAGAGGAGGCGCTGGCGCTGTTCCAGAAGGCCGAGCCCTTGCTGAATCGGGAGGACAGGGACGAGGTCGAGCGCTTCTACACGCACGAGGTGGACGTGCTCGTGTCCCTGAAGCGCGTCGACGAGGCCATCGCTGCCCAGAAGAAGCTCCAGGATCTCACGGGCCGCGGCCAGGTGCGGCTGTTGGTGCTGCGTGAGCAAGCCGGGCAGAAGGACGCCATCGACCGTGGGCTGGGCACCATGGACTATGCCACGATCGGTGAGAAGGAGCTACGCGATCTCTGCGAGAGGCTCTTCCAAGCGAAGGAGTCCGTAAAAGCCGTGCCCGCGCTGAGGGGCTACCTGCAAGCCTCCCGCCAACGCGATCCAGGGTGCGAACTCTGGGCGCGCTACCGGCTGGCGAGCCTCCTCGCCACGGACAAGAAATTCGACGAGGCCAGGAAGGTGGCCGATGCCAGCCACCTGAAGCCGCCGTTCAGCACCGCCAAAGCAAGGATCTATTATGGCCGGCTGGAGAAGCTGCGCCGTCGGCTCTCAGCCAAAGCAGGCAAGCAGTAAAGAGTGAGGAGCGAGATTGATGGTATACTGTAAGCATCCAGCCAGACATCCCAGCTTAGCAGTCACTTGCATGGCTGGAGCCCTTCTTGTGCTTGTCGTCGCCTGGTACCCTCCCCTGTGCTGGGCGGCCGAGGGAGACCCGGATGACGTGAAGGGGAAGGCGGGCGCTGAAGGCGAAGCAATCGATGTCACTATTCTTCGAGACGGACAGTCTGTGACCCAGCAAAACAATCTAGTCTGGGTCGGGGAACGGATCAACTTGTCCGTGAGCGTGCCAAACGGCTACACGGTGTCCTTGTACAACTGGAGGATCCCGACCGTGTACGTGAAGGACTGGCCCGCGGCGAGGGACCAGGCTTCGGTTGCGCCGCTTCCGGCCGCGGACAAGGCCAAGTCGTCGCTCGACTTCTGTTGGGTGGACGGTGGCACAGTGAGTCAGCCCGCAGTCAAGACGGTCGAATGCTACGTGCACATCGAGGGCCAAGGAGGTGTGCACCGCAAGGCGGAGTTCCGCGTGCGCAGGCCGACCGTGACCACTTTTTCGGCCACACTTGGCCCGGGAGCCAAGGCTCACCTCTCCCCCGCTGCAGGGCCTCCTGACTTCCCTCACACCATGATGAGATTCTGTGACGCAACTCCGAGTGAGGGCGCAGGTGTTGAGTATGCTGTCACGATCGCCAAGGTTGATGGAGCTTGGGTCGGCCAGTGGCAGCTTGTCCATGTCATGAAGCCACGCCGGCACGTCAAAGACATCGGTCTGTGGAGGCCCAGTCCGCAGAACGACAGGACTGACATTGGAGATGGCTATTGGTTCTACCGGCGCGGTGATGGAAAGGAGTGGTCTGGTATTCCAGACGCCCCTATGATAGGCCTGAGCGGCGAGCGTTGGGAGTTCGGCGGCGTGAGATGCGGCAATGTCGTCGGGGGTGGCCTGGACCCGGAGCAGTTCTGGGTTTACCTCATGTGGAAGCCTCCCGTTTCGACCTCAATCTGGGTTCCTTTGGAGTACCTGTCATGGAAATGGGCTGGCGAGGCGGCGAAGATAGGCGGCGCTTGGACAATGATCGCACAGCCGACGCCGGTAATGGCGTTCAATCGCACGGTGACTACTGACTTCCCCCAATGGAATGAGGATTTCAAGACGGAATGGTGACTCTTCGGTCTATCCCCTTACTGGAACGACAGATGAGCCCGTTTGCGTGCTCCTGCAGATGCGCCGCGAAGATAGCGCTTCCCAGAACGCCCACCATCCGTCACTTTGACAGCGCCTCCCAAGCAACCTTGGCCCTTCGTTCGCTCAAGCCTTGGGTTGCTGCTTAGTACGTGCGCTCCATGGCAACAAACCTGAGCCAGCGTCGGAAATTACCGAATTCCGCTCTGCGAAAGATAGGAGATCAACTGATGAGACGGCAACCGATCGCGATCGAGATCATGGTTCCCATGGCACTGTGGGTCGTTATGGGGGCAGGCGTTGCGGCTTCCTCTGAAAAGAAGAAGCAAGCGGTGCGCGTAGAGAAGGCGGTAAGCCGCGACGGGCTGCGACTCGTTGTATCAGTGGTCAGGGACGTAGGCTTTTCTGAGCCGCTGTGGCTTCGTGCTACGCTGGTCAACGAGAAGCATGAGTTCGTGGTGGTGCGCGAACCGCAACGCTACGCTGCCTTCGAGTTGACGGTGTCCCGAGTCACCAGGGATGGCCTGACTCCCGTGAACAAGACGGCTCTTGGCCGACGTCTGTTGAGTCCAGATCCGAGGGGCTTGAGGGATAGGCTCACACGGTACCGGTTGCTGCGCGGGTACGGCATCCGCTACAAGCTCGATCTCTCAAAGCTCTTCGATGTTACTGATCCGGCCGAGTACGCACTGACCGTCTCTTCGCCGGAACTGCTGTATCCCAAAGGGCTGAAAGGACCCTCCGTCAGCGATCTGCGCGTCCGCGTCGATACCTTTGGCTGCATTTAGAATTACGTGCGCGCAGATGGACGTGTTGTTGACGACGTCGTCGAGTACGTTGACGTATGCCGCCGCAAAGAGGAAGAGATCTATCACGGCGGGAAGGTACCGAAGTAGCCGTTGGCAAGATCGTGATTTGGCTTGGCCCGCGTTCCAGTCGTGTGCTCGACCTGTGGTCTTGCGGACACTGATCTGAGGCCAGCGCACATGTTCGGTGTCTCCAAGCGCAGAGGCGCAG
>JAJRTI010000921.1 GCA_024278415.1 Planctomycetota bacterium
GCGGGGCGTGAGTTGGACCGTGGTGAAGCGCAGTTCGTCAGTGTCCAGCACGGAGCCGTTGGCGTCCTCAAGCCTCATCCGGAGCGGGGTGGTTAAGAATGGCCCGGCCGACCCGGTCTTGCCTTCGATGTACAGGCTCGTGCGCATCTCACCTTGGCCCACCACGTGGAAGGGCTGGGCATCATCCAGCGTGATCTCCCCATCCTTGGTCGGCGTGTCCCATGCTCGGATCGTGGAGTTCGCACCATCGTACAGATAGATCTTGCAGCCGTCAGGCACGCCGGGCCCCACGGTGAGGCTCACCGCGGCCAAGTTGTCTTCGTCCGTGATCGGGTGGTCCGCGTCGTCGCGATCCCTCATGCCATTGCCGTTGTCGTCGTCCCCGTTGTAGGCCACGAGCCGGCCCAGGCCTTCGCCTTCGTTGGGGTCGTCATTGTCGTCGACGACGCCGTCGCCATTCACGTCGCTACGCAGGTCGATTCCTATGGCGCGTACTCGGACGCTGTCTGTGGCGATCTCGCTGCCGTCGGGGCCGCGCAGGCTGGCCGTGAGCCGGGCCGGGCCCACGGACACCGCGTACACTCGGAACGTGTGGCTGGACGCGCTCATGACGGCCGGGAGCGGAACGATGTCGCCATAGTAGTTCTTGACGACGATGTGCTCGCCACCTCCGGTGGCCGACAGCAGCACGGTGTAGCCGTCAGCCCCGCCGGTGCTACAGGAGAGTGGCAGATCATTGCCGATGTTGCGGAGCAGGGAGCCGAGCAACTGCGGGTCGTCCTCGATGGGATCGTCCGCATCGGTGATCTGTCCGTCATTGTTCGAGTCCACGTCGAGGTCAATCGTCTGAGGCGGGATTTCGAAGAACGCGGAGTCGTCCACCATCTGGCCGTTCTCCCAGCGCCTGTTGATGGTGGTCTCGCCGCCCATGGTGACCTGGAGTTCGGCGAAGAGGGTTGTGCCGCCGCCGGTGGGCTTGAAGCTGAAAGTGGGGCCATCGGAGCTGCTGAGGGCTTCGTACCCGTTGTGGTTGTACACGCCCCAGAAGTAGATGCGGTCGCCAGAGCCTCCAACCACAGAGGAGCTGAGATTGATGGTCTCGCCGATTTGGACGGTCTCGGTGGAGTTGTGGGAGACGATGTTGCAGCCAAACACGTGCACGCCGTTGGTGCAGAGCGCGTCCTGGGCCAATTCAAGATTGCCATTCTTGAGAGCGACCCGGGCCTTAAACGTGATGTGCTTGGGCGCTTGGATGTTCGCCTTGACTTGTAGCGTGTTCGTCTTGCCGGCGGTGGGGTTCTGTTGCAGGAAGACCGCTTCACTGGGGTCGTTTGCTCCTACGACCGTCCAACGCACCCGAATATCGGAGCCGATCGCCTGCTTGGATCCGCCGTACATTCCCCAGACCTCGATGCTGGCCGGATAGTTGCGCACATCGGAGGTCTCGGGTTTGTATAGATCCTGCAGCGCCGAATCGAACATCACGGTGGGTTGGAACACCGTGGCATCGAGGTCGCCTGAGAACGCGGGCGGCGGCTCGCCGGGCCCGAGTGGGTTCTTCGGCTTCAGCTTGCCCGATACGGTGACCTTGGACATCGCCCCGCCGTTGTCCGGCGCCAGCCAGGTGACGGCGGTCTTCTTGGCAGTTTGACCTGAGAATGATCCGGAGTCGCAGGACCAATCAACGGTGACTATGTCGATCACCCACTTGTCCGCCAGGTCGCTGCCGAGGGCGACCTTGATCGTGTACTTGCCGCCGTTGGCGATGACGTCGGCGCTTTGCGAACCGGAGTAGTTGCTGCCGGTGATTGTGATGGTGTGCGTGCCATCGGCCTTGAGGCCAGCATGGGCCGCATGCTGGAGGCCCAGTCCCAACACGGCGAAGACAAGCAAGGACAGACGAGACAGACGTGATCCTGCGCGTTTCATGATCCCAAGCTCCTTGTTCTCGTTGGTCAGTGAGGCGTTGCGTTCGGGCGTCGCGGGGAAGGGTGGTGGAGGACGGAGCGGCAGTCGTGTCATGCGACGATTCAACTGTCGGGCCATGAAGGTGATCTGCTGTGGGGCTGATCTCGGATCTGCCAACGGGCCGTAGGCTCGCGCCACGCGTGAAATGCCGTAGCAGGCTCGCCTCGTATACGCAGAGTGTGGCGTTGGAGAATCCCAACGGGATGGCAGCCCAGGGTTGCGAGCGTATCGCTACCCTGGGGCGAGAGGAGGATAGGGTGTCCTTCCGCCCTCCCCTCCCCCTTCCGATCCCGCACCTGCGGGATCGGAAGGGGGAGGGGAGGGCGGGAATGGTAGGCGATTGGTGGCCTGTTCCCAGGGTAGCGGCCTGCGGCCGCAACCCTGGGCTGTACGCCGGAATCCCTTCGGGATTCTGAAGGGGTAGGCCCGGGGGGCAAGGCGCCTTCGCTCAACTCAAAAGTGACATCACACACGTGACACGGCACTAGTCAGCGCTTGCGGCCGGCAGCGCTCCGGGGCCGTTCTTTTCGGCGGATGAAGTCGCTCATGGCCTTGGCCCGCGGGCTCAACTTGCTCTTGGGGTACTGTCTCAGCAGGGTCTGGCAAGCGCGCGCACAGCGCGTGTAGTCTTTCTTCTGCCAGTAGTAGACGGCGATGAGATACGCGCACATGTCCGCGTTTGGCGCGTCCGGCTTGGCCTTCAGCGCATAGGCGTACGCCTCGAGCGCCTCGCGTGGCCTGTTCGCGGCCACTTGGCACTGGCCGATCATGTAGCACACGGTGGGCGCCATGCTCGAATCGGGGTATCGCCTGAGATGCCTCTCGAAGATCGCTTTCGCCTGTGCATGCTTGCCCATCTCGCGCAGGCACTTGCCCTCGTAGTACGCGGCCTGCATGCCCGCCCGCGTGAACGGGTACCGGCCGGCGATGTCGTGCAACTTGGGCGCGGCCGCGGCATGGTCGTTCTTGGACAGCAAGTTGGTGAAGACCGCGGCCACTTCCTCACGCGCCGCGTTTTGCAGTGGGGACTGGGCCTTTGCCGCGTTGAAGCGCGTTGGGGCGTCCGCGCGAGGGCACTCCTTGGTAATGCGCCAGAAGCACTCGGTGGCCCGTGCGGTGTTGTTCTTGGCGAGTGCGGCCTTGCCGGCCGCGAGCCAGAGCTTGGCGAGTGCGGTCTGGGTCGCTCGAACGCGGTCGGCAACCCGCTGCGTGGGCTTGTCCACCGGCGCCGCGTTGGCCTCGCCCAGGAGTCTGGCGTACGCGGTGCCCAGGACCTTGGAGGCCATGACGTGCCGCCCGATCGGGCTGAGCTGGCCCGATTGGGCCAGGAGCGCGGCCGCGTGCGCGAGGTACGCGTCGGCCGCGGCCCGCCGCAAGTCTGTGGCCATGGGGTCCATGGGCGCGGCGGTGTGCTTCTCCACAAGGGCCACGGCTTCGCCTGGGCGCCCACACTCGATGAGGCTGCGCACGTGCTTGATGAGCGCGGCCTGGCCGTACGCCCACTTCTGGCCGGATGCCTCCGCGCGCGCGTACGCGGCCGCGGCTGGCTCGAACTGCGACAAGGCGAAGTACGCATCCCCGAGCGCAACGGCCGCGTCCAGATGCGCCTGGGTCACAGGACAGGTCTGATCCGCCACGGGAGCGAGCGTTTGCGCGGCGTCGCGATACCGCGCGGCCCGCGCGTATCCGCGCGCTTGGCCGAGCGCGAGGATGGCCTTCGTCTCGGCCTCGACCAGGCTTCGGCTCATGAGGCCGTCGTCCCCGAGCTTTTTCAGCACCTGCGCGGCTTGTGCGTATTGGCCTGTGCGCGTCAGGCAGAAGGCCAAGTGCTGTCCGGCACTCGCGGCTCTGGGTACACGATGCGGTCCGCGGTCCCCTCTCTCTGGGGGGACCACAGGGGGCCGGGCCGGAGCGGCCGAACGGCTTCCGCTGAAGCTACCCCCCCTTCGGTTCCCCCCCTTGAAGGGGGGGGATTGCGGCTTCACTGCCTGCGCCGCCTGCCTGTGCGTGTCCGCACGCAGACAGGCGCTCGGCGCGGCAGGCAGGGGCACCCCGTCCACGGCGGGGCGCCTGTTCCTTCATCGCCTGGCCGAGGTAGAGGCAGGCCTCGTCGAACCTCCCCGGGCGCATGGCCTCCAAGCCAAGCTGCAAGGCCGGCTTCGCGGCGAGCGCGGGCCCGGCCGCGGCCAGACACAGCCATGCTAGCC